>DAIOWA010000344.1:0-4099 GCA_036758705.1 Pyrinomonadaceae bacterium
CAAGTCGTCAGGCATCGAATTCACCGACGCCAATGGGGCAAAATACGTCACCACGATCGGGAGCGATGCGACTCGCAAGCTCTTGGTCGACAAAATGGCCGAGTCGAACAAGGCCACGGAAGGCGCTGCAGGCGGTATCAAGGTCACGGAAGAGCCCGCGTCGAGCGGCCTCGGCTGGCTGATCCTGATCCAGGCTTTGCCGTTCCTTCTGCTTATCGGATTTCTCGCTTTCACGCTCCGCCAAATGCAGGCCGGCGGAAACAAGGCTCTGAGTTTTGGAAAATCGAAGGCAAAACTGCTTAACAACCAGCAGAAGCGCGTGACGTTCAAGGACGTCGCAGGTGTGGATGAGGCCAAGGAAGAGCTTCAGGAGATCATCGAGTTCCTGAAAGATCCGCAAAAGTTTCAAAAGCTTGGCGGTAAGATCCCCAAGGGCGTGTTGATGATGGGTCCTCCGGGAACGGGTAAGACCTTGCTTGCAAAGGCTGTTGCCGGTGAAGCGAACGTTCCGTTCTTCTCGATATCGGGTTCCGATTTTGTCGAGATGTTCGTCGGTGTCGGTGCATCGCGTGTGCGCGACCTGTTCGAGCAGGGCAAGAAGAATGCTCCGTGCATTATCTTTATCGACGAGATCGACGCGGTCGGCCGTCATCGCGGCGCGGGACTCGGCGGCGGACACGATGAGCGCGAGCAGACGCTCAACCAGTTGCTCGTCGAAATGGACGGTTTTGAATCGAACGACGGCGTGATCCTGATGGCTTCGACCAACAGGCCCGACGTACTCGATCCGGCACTGCTTCGTCCCGGCCGTTTTGACCGTCAGGTCGTCGTTGGTTACCCGGACGTTCGTGGCCGCGAGGGCATTCTGAAAGTTCACACGCGTAAGATCCCGCTCGACGAAGGTGTCGATGTAAACGTGATCGCCCGCGGTACGCCAGGATTTACGGGTGCCGATCTCGCCAACCTTGTTAACGAGGCTGCGTTGATCGCCGCACGTCAGAACAAGAAGGTCGTGACGCTTTACGATCTCGAGTTTGCGAAGGACAAGGTGATGATGGGTCCGGAGCGCCGTTCGATGGTGATGACCGATAAGGAACGCCGTCTGACCGCGATCCACGAGGCCGGCCATGCGCTTGTCGGGATGAATATCCCAGACAGCGATCCTGTCCACAAGGTGACGATCGTTCCCCGTGGACGTGCTCTCGGTGTGACGTTCTTTCTACCGGAAGCGGACGTACTGGGCCGTACAAAAGAGGAGCTGCTTGCGATGATCGCAAACGCCATGGGCGGACGTATCGCGGAAGAGCTTTTCATCGGACGGGTCACGACCGGTGCTTCGAACGATATCGAAAAGGCGACGGAGGTCGCTCGGTCGATGGTTTGCCAGTACGGTATGTCCGATCTCGGTCCGCTTGCGTTTGGCAAGAAAGAGGAGCAGATATTCCTCGGCCGCGAGATCGCACAGCATCGTGACTTTTCGGAAGACACGGCGATCAAGATCGACCAGGAAGTGAAGCGGATCGTCTCGGAGCAATACACTCGGGCGACCAAGATCCTGGAGGACAACCGCGAAGCGATGGACCGCCTCGTCGAAGCCTTGCTCGAGCACGAATCGCTCGATCTCGCCCAGATGAAGCGCGTGATCGCCGGCCTGCCGGTCGATACCGAAAATCCGTCGACCTCGTTTGACGACAAGGGCACGGAAGAGAAGCAGGAAGAATCATCGGCTCCGTTCAAAAAGCCGATCCTTCCGCCGATCACGCCGAACAATCCGGCTACCGCGTAAGACGCGAAAGTGAAAAGGCAAAAGTAGAAAGGCAAAAGTACGGTTTTACTTTTGCCTTTTTACTTTTTACTTTTGCCTTATGCTCTGGCAAACCTCGAAACGCAAGATCGATCTTTCATCGCCGATCGTAATGGGTATTCTCAACGTCACGCCGGATAGTTTTTCGGATGGCGGGCGGTTTGCGGATCTTGATGCGGCGGTTCGGCGGGCTGAGGAAATGGTTGGCGAGGGGGCGGCGATCATCGACATCGGCGGCGAATCGACGCGGCCGGGAAGTGTGAGAGTTGAAGCGCAGGTCGAGATCAACCGCGTTGTGCCGGTGATCGAGGCTATCGTGTCGCGGTTTGACGTTCCGGTCTCGATCGATACGAGCAAGTCGAAAGTTGCCGAAGCAGCCGTTGCCGCCGGAGCCGAGATCATCAACGACATTTCAGGGTTGCGGTTCGACGAGCGGATCGCGGAAGTTGCCGCTCAAACGAAGGCGGGTTTGGTATTGATGCATTCACGCGGAGAGTTCGACGCGATGCATTCTCAACCGCCGGTCGATGACATTGTGACAGAAGTCTCGAATGACTTTGCGCGTTCGCTCGATATCGCGACAAAGGCCGGCGTGGGTGCGGACTCAATAGTTTTAGATGTGGGTATCGGATTTGGAAAGACGCTTGAGCAGAACTTAGAATTGCTGGCGAAGCTTGATACCTTCGCCGATACAATTTCGAACCCGCTGCTTGTCGGAGTTTCGAGGAAGTCCTTTGTAGGAAAGATCCTCGACGGAGCACCGCCTGACGAGCGGCTCAGTGGTAGTATTGCGGCCGCAGTCGCAGCCGTTATGAACGGAGCTCGAATCATCCGAGCACATGACGTACGGCCGACCGTCGATGCGATTCGAATAGCGTCCGCCGTAATGGCGCAGAAGAAGAGATAGGGGTGTGAGATAATCTGTTATGCGTTTGGGAAAACCTGCTTCGACTGTCGCACTCGCCTTGCTCGTGTCTCTTGTCTCGGGATTTACCGAGTGTTATAAGCCTGTCACTGGTACCGGACTGCCGAAGAATATCAAGAACATCGCAGTTCCTGCTTTCAAGTTTGAGGCGAAGGGTTTGCGGTATCGAGTTGAGTCACGGTTTACCGAAGCCGTCTCGCGTGAGATCATCCGCCGCGGCAGTGGCCTGAAAGTTCAAGGCACGCTCGAAGGCGCCGATGCCGTCGTCGAGGGCAACATTCGCGATTTCACGTTCAGCGGCGTCCTGCTCGACCGCGAGGGCCGTGCCCGTGTTTACGAGGTCGTCATCACCTCGGCCGTCACGATCCGCGACCTGCGAGCGAACAAGATCCTCTACGACAATCAAAATTTCGTCTTCCGCGATTCGTTCGAGTTCAGCGACGATCCTCGGTCGTTCTTCAACGAAGAAGACCCGGCCGTCGAACGAATGGCCCGCGCGTTCGCCGAGTCGGTTGTGTCGACGATCGTGAATGGGATGGGTGTGAAGGAAGAGAAGAAGTAGGAGAATTGCCGGAGTCTCAAACAGGATGCACAGGATATTTCCGTTTATTAACAAATCTTATCCTGCTCATCCTGTCTATCCTGTTTGAATTTTCCGTTTATGGCTATAACACGCGAACAACTTAAAGAACAGCTTCGCCGGGGCGAGTTGGCGCGGGTTTATGTGCTGTATGGTGCGGAGACTTATTTGCGTGATCTGGCAGCAAAGGCGATCGTGAATGCGTGTTTTGGTGAGGGTGATTTTCGTGATTTTAATGACGATGCATTTTCGCTGAACATCGCAGATAACGTTCGGAATGCGTTGGCTGGAGCAAACCAACTCCCAATGATGGCGGAGCGGCGTGTCGTTAAGATCACCGACGTTCGCGTCAGTACAGGCGCGAACAAGGACACGCTGAAGGAAGACTATTTCGAACCGCTCAAGGCATATCTCGAGAATCCGTCGCCGAGTTCTGTCGTGATCTTCCTGGCGGACGAGTTGAACGGAAATCGGAAGGTCGGAAAGCTGTTAAAGGACTGTGCCGGGGCGGTCGAATTTGCACCGCTTGACGATGCCAAACTTGTGCAGTGGGCCCGGCAGGAACTTAAGAAGCGCGATGCGGAGATGGATGACCGGACGCTTCGACATTTGATCGCGTTGATCGGCCCGGATGTGCGGCGGCTGACGATCGAGATCGATAAATTGACGACCGCTGCACTTCCGGAAAAATTGGTCGACGCGGACCTTGTTGATGCCCTTGTTGCAAACGTCCGCGAGATCCCGAATTTCGATCTGACCGACAACCTGGTCGGCGGAAATCGCCAGAAGG
>DAIOWA010000345.1:0-4091 GCA_036758705.1 Pyrinomonadaceae bacterium
CGCGGCAAACTTCTTGAGGATCATCTCCTCGAAGAACCACGTCGTGTGGGCGATGTTCCATTTTGGCGGCGAGACATCGACGATCGGCTGCGGGATGTAGTCTTCGATCTCGAGCGGCTCGCAAAGCTGCTCGGTCGCTTTGCGGACGCGGAGGTAATATTCGAGTAAGCTTTCTGTCTGTTGTTTTTCCGTCGCTGCCTGCATTTTCTACCTCCTTATTCCGTCTGCGAGACTCCAAATTCCGGGACAGACGCGAATCCGTCTAACTCATTGATAACGGACTACTTATCATTCTGATGCCAAAAAAGTGTCCCGCGGTGTCCCACGAACCCCGTGGGATATGGAAACCGTTGTAAACAAATCAGTTATCAGCCTTACAGGGACGAAATCCGCCAATTTTCAAAAAAACTTTTTCTGTGTATCGTCCTGAAAAAGGTTGACACTTTTTGAGTGGTAATCCTGGAATAGGTTTACACATACGTCCTGAGTCCTGGCCGGACGTTCCGGCACAGAGCAAGGTGACATTATACCACGCCTTGCAAGGATGCAACAGAGTTTAATTTGCAGAAACGATGTTAGCGATCTTGGCGGGGGCTTCGCGGGCGATCTCGGCGAGGTACGGGTCGGCGGAGTTGCGATGAGCTTCGAGTATATGGGTTGAGTTTCGGCTACCGATCGCTCCGAGGGCGAAGGCGGCTTCGCGGCGGGTATCGTCGGCTTCTTTTTGGTTCTGGAGGACTGAGCTTAGCGTGACAACTGCTGCACCGAAGACCGGGAATTGCGAGGTCAGGTCGTCGTCGGTGAGGTCTTTGAATTTTTCGGGAAGGAAGCTTTGCGGCGTCACGACTCTCTCCTTGCCGGTCTTATTTATCTGGGCTATCTGGCCGATCGAACGCGCAGATGCGCGGCGGATGAACTCTTCGTCGTCTTTTGGAGACCGTTTGAGAAGTGCGATCAGCGGTTCGACGGCGAGACGATTGCCGGTCTGGCCGAGGGCGACAGCGACTGCCGCCTTTACTTCGAGATCTTTCTCGCGGCGGAGGATCTCGAGCAATGGTGCGGCGGCGTCGGGGCTTTCGGTGTTGCCGAGTGCGTAGGCGGTTTCTTTTCTGACGAAGGCGTCTTTGTCAGCGAGGTTTGGCGTAAGTGCCGCGAGTGCTTCAGGTTTGCTTAGGAATGTGATGGAAGCGGCGGCGGTTGCCCGGACGATCGGGTCGGGATCTTTTAGGGCCGGGACGGCGATTCGCGAGGCAATTTCAGATCTGAGATCTCGAATTTGAAACAGGGCGTCGCGTTTTTGTTCGGTTGTGCCGGTGCGGAGAGTGGTTTCGAAGGCCGTGAAGTCCTGAGCGTGAGAATTGCCCGCGAAACAGACAAAAAAAGCGACAAGTGCGAATAGAAGGTAACGCGACATCATTCGGTGTCCTGTACGATTCGCAACGCGGACGAAGGCGTCCGCGTTCCTTTCATTAACGCAGCGCGTTGGAGGCGGTTGACCTGGGCTCGTTCCCATTCGGTCACCTGCCGGGCGCGTTTGTTTTCGTAGGCGTTGGAGAGCGACAGGATGACGTCGTCGGCCTGCGGGCGTGTTTGATGACTTGTCTTGGAAACGGAGGCCTGGTCGGAACGGGTTGAGGTGTTGTCGATATCGCGAGCGGTAGTTGCAGATGTGTGTTTGACCATCTTAGCCTCCTAACTTTTGGGGCAGACGGTCAAGCCGGGCTTCAATGGATCAAGTCGGCAGCGTCTGCATTAAAGTTTTTTTATTCATCAAAACTTTCGTTTGGGTAAAAACTCCTACCTTAACGGTCATAATAGAATATCACATCTTTGTGAAATTTCAATAGATTTGCGAGACATTTTGGTCCGCCCTTATAGACGGAGTGAGTGATCGCTATTGTGATTTCGGTTTCGTTTTCCGAGCCAAATCCCAAGTGTTATTAGGCTGCTGGGAACGGTTACGAGGATAGTGAGCAGAATCCAGAAATAAAATACTATGAAGTATCCGCCATCGTGTGCTTCAACCAGCGAATTCAACCATAAGTAACCGGCGACCGAGATGGCAACGAGAGTGGCTGTAACAAGCGCTGAGACCTTTAGTCCGGTTGACATTTTCTAAGCAGTTTCACGCAAAGACGCAAAGAACGCAAGTTGTGCGATAGCGTAGCGGGTCAGTTTGAATCTATTCGTGTTGTTTAGTGTATTTTCGTGTATTTGGTGGTTTCGATGGTTAAAGGCAATACCATAAAAAGTTAAAGGCGAAACCACAAAAATCACGACCCAACACGAAACGACACGAAAAAGGCCGAAATGCTGGACTGGCGGTCGAAGCTGCGATATTATGGTCTTAATGCAGTTCTCAGGTAACAACCTCGCCCTTAGATAGCCACTCGCGGTGTCCGGCCGTGCGGTGGCGTTTCCCGTAAATAATTCAAGATATAAGCAGTTAGATTGGATAGCTTTGACGAATCCGATAGAATCAAGATTTTATCGACGTTCGGAGTGACCAATTTTCAAAGCAGAAAGCCGTTTAACGCAAAGACGCGAAGCACGCAAAGCGTTGAATCGTGTTCCTCTGCTTGACCGGACGTTGAGGTTAAGAGAATGGACGAAAAGTATTTTGCGAAGAAGGTAGAGGCCAAGTGGCAGAAGCGGTGGGCTGAGACGGGTGCGTTCGTGGCGAAGAAGGACGAGCGGCCGAAGTTTTATCAGCTTGAGATGCTGCCGTATCCGTCGGGGAACCTGCACATGGGCCACGTGCGGAATTATTCGGTTGGTGATGCCGTCGCGTGGTTCAAGCGTTTGAAGGGATTCAACGTGCTGCACCCGTTCGGGTGGGATTCGTTCGGACAGCCGGCTGAGGACGCGGCGATCAAGCGCGGCGTGAACCCGTACAAGTGGACCGAGGAAAATATCGCGACGATGCGCGGGCAGCTTGAGCGGATGGGCTTTAGCTACGATTGGTCTACGCAAATGGCGGCTCACCGGCCGGATTACTACAAGTGGGACCAGTGGTTCTTTTTGAAGATGTACGAGCTGGGCCTGGCGTACAAGAAGAAGACGCAGGTTAACTGGTGCGAGCACGATCAGGCGACGCTGTCGAATGAGCAGGCGAGCGGCGGATTGTGCTGGCGATGCGGGAATCCCGTGACGAAGAAGGATCTGGAGCAGTGGTTCCTGAAGACGACCGCTTACGCCGATCAGCTTCTGGACGACATGGCCGATATCGAATCCGGTTGGGAGCAGAATGTTCTCAAACGCCAGCGTGACTGGATCGGGCGTTCGACGGGTGCGTATGTAACGTTCAGAGTGCGCGATTTATCGCGTTCTTCCGCCGACGAAGACGTCCGCGATGAATCGCGCACTCTGAGCGAGATCACTGTCTTCACGACACGCATCGATACGATCTATGGGGCGAATGCGGTGGTGTTGGCCGCGACGCATCCGGTTATCGAGGCGCATCGAGATCAGTTCTCGGCGGAGGTTGTGGCGAAGATCGACGAGATCATAGCGGAGAGTTTAAAGCCGAAGGAGCTTGGCCAAGAGATCGAGAAGGACGGCGTCGATACGGGTTTGAAGGCTGTCAATCCGTTCAGCGGTGAGGAGTTGCCGGTGTGGGTCGGGAACTACGTGATGATGGATTACGGCACCGGAGCCGTGATGAGCGTGCCGGCGCACGACGAACGCGATTGGGAGTTTGCGAAGAAGTTCGGCCTGCCGATCCGTCAGGTCATCTCGGAGCCGCATCTTGCTCACGAGCATTCGACCATGCAGGCGATGGCGCTTGAGGTGCCGTTCGTCGGCTACGGCGTGTTGGTTCATTCCGATTTCTGGAACGGAAAGTCCAGCGATGACGCTAAGGCTGAGATGACCGTTTATGCCGAATCGCACGGGTTCGGCGAGGCGGCGACGACGTACCGCTTGCGTGATTGGGGGATCTCGCGGCAGCGTCTCTGGGGTTCGCCGATCCCGATCATCTATTGCGATGGCTGCGGCGTTGTGGCGGAGAAGTATGAAAATCTTCCGGTCGTGCTGCCGGACGACGCTCCGATCACGGGTACCGGCGAATCGCCGCTCGCGAAGGTTGAGAG
>DAIOWA010000346.1:0-4072 GCA_036758705.1 Pyrinomonadaceae bacterium
GGCGGACTTTGTCGATGACGAGGTCGTAATAGTTGGAATAATTAGGCTTATCGGCGTCGATAAAGACGAGGTCGAAGGTTTCGGGTAGGGTTGGAATGATCTCCGTCGCGTAGCCGAGGTGGAATTCGATACTGTCCTTATACTTTGACCGCTCTACGAAGGACCTTGCGACCTTGTTGGTATCTTCTTGTATGTCCAGCGTAATTACTTTCCCGCCATCTGCTAACCCTTCCGCGAAGCAAAGAGCCGAGTATCCGAGATAAGTGCCTATTTCGAGCACAACTCTTGGCCGAATCATCTTCGAAAACATCGCGAGGATGCGTCCTTGAACGAATCCGGACAACATCGACTTGTCTTCGTAATTACGTTCGCACTCTTCGCGAAGTTCACGCAGCACGTCGCTCTCGCCTGAGGTAAAGGCGGCGGCGTAATCTATAACATTCTGTGTAAATTCCATAACAAACTGGCCGCCCGCTTACGCAGGCGGTTCTGACTAGAGGTCCACGCGCACGAGTCCGCGTTTGATGGCAGTAGTGGCGGCTGAGGTTCGATCGGACACGCCGATCTTGCCGAAGATGTTCTGATTGTGGGTCTTGACGGTGTTCTCGGAAACGTCGAGAGCGAACGCGATCTCTTTGTTCGACATGCCGCCGACTATCATTCGCAGTACGTTCTCTTCAGTAGGCGTCAGTTGCTCTTTCCCGATGTTTTCGCTCAGTATCTGTGCGATATCGGCGGGAATGTATTTCTTCCCCGCGGCGACGGTGCGGATCGCCTTCAGCAATTCATCTGGCGAAACGTCTTTGCATATGTAGCCTGCCGCACCTTTCTTCAGCGCTCGGGATATTTCGGCGTCGCCCGCGTGCCCGGCTAAAACGATTATTTTCGCTTTCGGGTCCGCCTTGAAATAATTCTCGAGGTCATCGATCGAGCAGGAACCGGGAAACCGCAGGCCGAGGATGGTGACGTCCGGGCGAAGTTCGAGGAAGCGGGAGAAGCCTTCCGAAGCGTTATCCGACTCTCCCGATAGTTCGATGTCGGACTCATTTTCGACCACGAATCGAATTCCGATCCGCGTTAACGGCTGGTTTTCAACGATTAGGAGGCGAGTCGACATAGGCTGATTGAGTTAAACTCATCTTGAACCACCCGCTACCGCAGGTGGTACTGACAGGCTCGCCGCAAACTCGACGAGCGGCCTGACGAGGTCGGTGTCGTAGTTCGTCTTCACGTGCTGCATCACGGCGGCCATTCGTTCGAGGCCCATTCCGGTGTCGACCGATGGAGCCGGCAGCGGTGTAAGCGTGAAGGTGCCGTCGTCATTCTGCGTCCGGTTGTACTGCATAAAGACGAGGTTCCAGATCTCCATCGTCGTATCGCCGGGGCCGTTTACCCAGTGCGGCGAATTTTTCTCGGGGTCAGATGCATCTTCGCCCATGTAGTAATGGATCTCCGAACACGGCCCGCATGGTCCAGTGTCGCCCATCTGCCAGAAATTATCCTTGCGGCCAAACCCGAGCACGCGTTCGGGTTTTGCACCGGCCTTGATCCACAGGTCGCGAGCCTCATCATCCGGCCCGACCTCGTCATCACCCTCGAAGACCGAGAACCACAGCCGTTCGGTATCTAGCTTGAATTCGTTCACCAGCAGATCCCAGGCAAACTTGATCGCATCCTCTTTGAAGTAGTCGCCAAACGAAAAATTACCGAGCATCTCGAAGAACGTGTGATGCCGAGCGGTCTTACCAACCTCATCCAGATCGTTATGCTTGCCGCCGGCCCGGATGCACTTCTGCGCCGTCGCGGCCCGCGTATAATCGCGCTTCTCGATGCCGAGAAACACATCCTTGAACTGGTTCATCCCAGCGTTGGTGAAGAGCAGCGTCGGGTCGTTCGCTGGGAGCAGCGGCGACGAATGCACGATCTTGTGTCCGTTGCGCTCAAAGTACTTCAGGAATGTTTCCCGGATCTCGTTGCCTGTCATAAAGTGCGATTTTAGCACAGCGAGGCACAAAAAATGGACGGTCGACCGGCGACCGTCCTTTAGAGGGGAAACGTCGCATCGACCTATTTTGCGGGCCGAAATCTTAATGAAACCGAATTAATACAGTACCTGAGCCCGGTGGGTTCCGGCCCGTCATCGAAAACGTGTCCGAGATGGCTTCCGCAGCGGTTGCAATGAACCTCGGTGCGTTGTTCTTCCGGGATGCTTCGATCGATGGTCTCGCCAACGTTCTTTTTATCTAGCGGCTTATAGAAGGAAGGCCAGCCGGTCTCTGAGTCGTACTTATGCTTCGAGCTGAATACAGCGAGTCCGCAGGCGCTGCAATAATATGTTCCTTCCGCCTTATTCTCGGTCAACCCACCGGTGTACGCCCGCTCAGTACCTTGCTTGCGAAGGACGTAGTATTCGAGTTCGTTAAGTTCGCTCTTCCATATCGCGTCCGATCTCTTGAGCTTAACGCCGTCCCAGGAATCGATGAAGGTGTATTGGCGTTGCGTCGCCTTTGTGCCGGGTGTAGGCAAGGCGACTGTTATGGAATCGCTTGCACCCGCGTGTCTGCTCACGCCCGCGAAGACAGAGACAAGAACCAGACCGAAAATCGGGATGGCCAATTTCATTTTCATAAACTTCTCCGACACCTAATTCCCAAAAATAACCGAATCTATTTCAAATAAGAATGGAACTACATCGTTGAATCCCGTCTGCCTCGAAGTTTGCTGATTGCATTCGCCGCGTTTCCAGCAACCTCCTGTCAAAGGGAACTTGCACAATGACCGAGGTTTCCGCGATCGATCGGGGGGCAGATTCAGATCAGTGAAACAAAAACGGCAATGCTACAATCGGACTCGTGGCGTTTGGAATTGCCGACAACCTACAGTCGATCCGTTCAAGGATCGCAAACGCGGCTCAGCGTTCGGATCGCGACGCGGCGGAGGTCAAGCTGATCGCGGTCAGCAAGACGCATCCCGTTGAAGTGCTTCGTGAAGCAATGGCCGCCGGTGTTTCAGTCTTTGGCGAAAACAAGGTTCAGGAGGCCGATGGAAAGATCGTAGGACTCGGGAGCGACGGCATCGAATGGCATTTGATAGGACATTTGCAATCGAACAAGGCCCGCAAGGCCGTTCAACTTTTCGATGTGATCCATTCGATCGATTCGGTCGAGATAGCTGAGCGACTCGAACGTATATGCGTTGAAGAAGGCCGCGAATCGCTGCCCGTTCTTATCCAGGTCGATCTGGCAGGCGAACAAACAAAATCAGGGATAGCCGAAACAGAGCTGCCAACGCTGATCGAATATCTTAAGTCGTGCGAACGGTTAAAGCTGATCGGCCTGATGGTTCTGCCGCCGTTTTTCGACGACCCTGAAGCGACACGGCCTTACTTCAAACACCTCCGTGATATCCGTGATCGTCTGCTTCCGGGCCGGGAACTTTCGATGGGTATGAGTAACGATTTCGAGGTCGCGATCGAGGAAGGCGCGACCATGGTTCGAGTCGGAACCGCTATTTTTGGTGGACGCGGATGATAGAATAGACCTATGCAGAATGCGACGCTGACCGCGACTGTTTACCCGATAGTCTGGATGATCCTGTGGGGGGCGTTCCTTGTTTTTCTCGCGTTCATGGTGCTTCGGCTGATCTTTAACTACGCCGATCCGAACCCGTTCGGTAAGGTCGGAAGGTTCGGTTTCAAGATCAGAAAGCTGACCGAGAAATGGGTCTATCCGGCGGCGCGATTTCTTGCCAACTTTCGGGTTGATACACGACTTGCTCCGCTCGTGACGCTGTTCATCGGGCTGGTCATTACTTACTTTTCTTCAGGGATAATCCAAACAACCTTCGCAGTTATCGATGGCCTGACTGAGGGTGTCGTTACGGGAAATCCTAAGAAGTTTATCGGTTATGTACTTTACGGACTGCTGAGTATTTTGGTTCTTTTCATCTTCATCCGGTTCATCTCGCAGTGGTTCGTGTTCACGCGGAAACCCTTTCTCGGATTCGTGATGAAGGTGACGAACCCGATAATGCTGCCGGTGCAGAAGTTGATCCCCCCGATCGGTATGTTCGA
>DAIOWA010000347.1:0-4071 GCA_036758705.1 Pyrinomonadaceae bacterium
GCAATACGACAAGAACGTCAAGAAGCCGCTTGCTGAACTCGGCAATCTGCCGCAAACCGGCGTGCGAAAGAAGCGGCGCCTCGGGATATTCGGTGCGATCAGCCAGTGGTTCACTTTGTCGCGGCGATATTTGGAAGTCCTTTTTAAGGACAAGCTGAATCTTTTCATTTTGTTCGCACAGGCACCGGCGATCGCGATCCTGACCTTCCTGGTGATGGGAGCGAATTCGCCGCGAGATTTCGTTTATTTCGTTCTGGCGTTGGTAGCGTTCTGGTTCGGTACGTCGGTTTCCGCCCGCGAGATCATTCGAGAGCGGCCGGTATTTAAACGCGAGCGGATGGTGAACCTCGGCATTCTGCCGTACCTTGCTTCGAAGCTCTTCATTCTTGGAATAATCGTCGGGCTTCAATGCATCTTTTTATTTGTACCGTTGAAGTTCTTTGACCTTGTCGGACTGATGCCGATGCCCGGATTTTTGGGCGGCATACCGCAGTTTGCGACGATGCTTTTGACGGCGGCGGTCGGAATTTCGCTTGGGCTATTAGTCTCGGCACTGGTAAGGACATCGGAGATGGCCACGAGCCTGGTTCCGCTCATCCTGATACCGCAGATACTTTTTTCGGGGCTTGTCGGCGTGCCTTCGGGGATCAGCAAGGTTGCTAGTATGACAATGCCGGCGGCGTGGTCGTTCGACGCGATGAAGCGTTCATCAACGCTCGATACGCTGGAGGAAGAAGGTGCGGATCCGAAGGGCAAGACGAAGGGACTCGGGTTGTATAAGTCGCTCGACGCTGAGAACGAGAAGATGCTCGACGATTTTCGCGTTGCAATAGAGGAGTATAAGAAGGCAGCTAAGGCGTTTCAGAACGATCCCGCAAGCAACCCCGCACCTGTCGAACCCGAACTCGGAGACGTAAAGAAGATCCCCGACGATCTAAGCAGGTATGTGACGTTCCTGCATCCCTGGATGGTCAACGAGTTTGTTAGCCAGATAGTACTGATGCTAATGTTTGGAATGTTGGTGATCGTTACGCTGATCGTCCTGCGGCTGCAGGACCTTATATAAATGAAGGGAAGTTTGATGAAAAAGATCTTGAGTAATTTCGCGTTGTTCGTTGTTCTTGCGGTTGTATTTTCGAGCCTTACGGGCTGCGGCGGTTCGAACGGAGCGGTGAATGAGCCTGCGTCGAATGCGGCTTCAAGCGCCGTTGCGAATGCCGACGCGCCGAAGAAATCAGAGTTTCCACCGCTGGCGTCGGCGGTGGCTCAATCGGATATGAAGAACCTCGACGGCACCACTTCAAAGGTCGCGGACCGCAAGGGTAAAGTCGTTTTGCTGAATATGTGGGCTACGTGGTGCGGCCCGTGCCGAGGCGAGATGCCCGCACTCGTGAAGATGCAGGACGAACATCGCGACCAGGGATTTGAGATCATTGGCCTGAATACTGACGACGGCGATACGAAGGAGATGATCGACGACTTTGCGGCGGAGTTGAAGCTGAATTACACGCTCGTATGGGCTGACACTGCAATGCAAAACGGCCTGCTAAAGATCAGCAACTTCAACGGCATCCCGCAGAGCTTCGTCGTGGACCGCGACGGCAACCTCCGCGGCGTCTTCCGCGGCGGAGGCAAATCGGAAGTAAAGAAGATGGAAGAACTGGTCGCTAAGGTTGTTGCCGAATAACTCCGTCCGGCACGACGGGTTCGACCAGGAGGGTTTTGAAGCTCGCAAGGCTTACTAATCCCGGAGCTGATCCTTTCGGTTTATTTACAAATTTTTTCAACGTGTAATGCACAGCTGCCTTCGGCTGTGCTTTTCCTTGGCTGTAGAACGCAGCGAGTTGGGCGGCTTCGAGCAGCGTGGTTGGCGGGATCTCCTTTTTGTCGCGATTTCGGATGACCACGTGCGAGCCCGGATAATCAGCCGCGTGCATCCATGTGTCCAGCGATTTCGCGACCTTGAAAGTCAGTTGATCATTGTCCTTTGCGCGTTTGCCGACGAGGATCTCGAAACCGTCGGAGGAGATGAAAGTTCTCGCGATCGCGGATGTTGAGGAGCTCTTCTCTCTTGTATGCTTCGACCCCGGTTGTTTTTCGTGAGTGACGTTCTCGCGAAACGCATCGATGTCTCGGCCCTCGATAGCTTTGTCGATCGACTCCAATTCCGCCTGTGCCTTTCCAAGATCTTGCCTGATCGTTTCGATTCGCTTTGCGATCTCGTCGCGAGCGTTTCGGGCTTTCGTGTACCGCTTGAAAAATTTCTCGGCGGCGACGGTTAGCTGATCGTTCTCATCGACTTCGATATCGATCGACGGTACGGATTCATCGAAATAATCAACCACCGTAACTATAGATCCGTTTCGTTTCGCTGTTGCGACGTTTGCCAAGAGTAAGTCTCCAAACCTTTTCCAACGTTCCGCATCACCGTGCGATTCAAGATCGCCGAGGAGTTTCGATCGAAGTTTTTCGAGCTTTGCGATCTCGCGGGTGATCTTTGAGCGGGCGGAATTTGCTGCGGAACGAAACGCGGCGTCGGCGCGCTTTTCGAGATCGGCGGCGTCGAGCGACTCGGATGTGACCGTCTCCAATCCTGAAAGCCTGGTTTGCGTGTTGGCGGGTCGTGACGGCGGAGCGTAGATATCACCGACCTGCTGGCCGTCACCGAGGGTTTCACGAAGGGCATCGACGATACGACCCTCACCGTTGACGAGAAACAAGTTTGCGGATTTGCCGGTGAGCTGTGCGATCAAACCGGCTCGATAGTCTTCACCGAACTCATCCTTGCCGCGTAGCTCGATCTTGACGACCCTTTCGTTGGGAAATTGTTCGATCGCAACGACGTCCGATCCCGCAAGCCGTTTCTTGATCTGCATAACGAACGCGGACGGATTGGTCGAAGCTTTCTCAAGATCGCGGATCCGTCGGCGGATGAGATAGATCCGAGGGTCGGCGGATTCGACGCTGATAAAAAGATAGAGCGAATCGGCGAGGCGAAAGTCGATCGCCATTGAATAGCGCGAGAGCGGGAAGACCTTTCCGAACCGACGGCCAGCGATAGCGGCTCGGAGTTCGGGGATGATCGATCCGATAGACGTGAGATCCATAAAACGTAGAACAGACTTTCGAGTCTGTTCTGGTTAAAGAAAGAAGTCTAAACCCAACCACGACAGGCTGGAAAGCCTGTCGTACAAAAGAAAAAGTCCGGGACCATTCGGGTGGTTCCGGACGAGATGGCAAAAGGCGTTTTAAGGCGAAAAAATGGGTTAGAGCTCGCGAACGAGGATCGTACCCGAAACAAGATCATGAGCCGCACGGCGTTCGTCATTGAAGAACGCCGGTACGAACCCGATCCCAAGCAACGGCAAACCTATTAACTGCATTGCGGCACGCACCGCCGACTGATGGAACGAGGGATACTCGTTCGCTTCGATATCGATCACCTCAAGCGAGAAAAGCTTCATCCCGAGCGTACGGCCCCGAAGGCCGATCCCGACAGTAAGGTACGTGAACATCACAATGCCGAAAACACCCGCGATCGCGGCAACACCTGAAATCGACAGCCATTCGCCGCCTCGGACGAGCAGCGGTGACATCAGGATCGCAGTCGCAAATCCGGCGATGATAACGTCGAATAAACCGGCGGTGAACCGTGCCGAAAGCGGAGCTAGATCGTCGATTTCTTCGACGATCTCGGCCTCGGGTTCGACAACCAGATCCGGAACGACAGTCTCGATCTCGTCGTGATGGATCTCGATCTTGATCGGCTCGAACTCTTGAACCGGAGCTTCGAGCATTTCGACGTGTGCGGGTGCAACTGCGACCGGTGCAGGTGCAACCTCGGCGATCGCCGGAAGCTTGTTGGTATCGAGTCCTTTACGCGGCGTTACGTTTGTCTTTGAAACGAGCCGTGGTTTCGGGATCGTGTTCACCGTTGCCGGCTTGGCCGCGGTTGCCGCCACGGCCGCCGGTGTGCGCGAACCCTCCACAACGTTGAACGGATAATTTTTCGCCGGTGCGGCCGGAGCGGCTCTTGCGGGTTCGGCCGCATTCGAAAACTTTCGACGCGAA
>DAIOWA010000348.1:0-4060 GCA_036758705.1 Pyrinomonadaceae bacterium
CGAACCGTCCGGGCACGACGAATAACTACGTAACCACCTTCGATAACGAAATAAAGGCTCACCAGTTCGACATTAAGTTCGATCTCAAGCCGACCGATGATGACAGCATTTCGGCACGCTACTCATTTGCGATCCAGGATGAGGTTGGAACAAAGGGAGCTCTCCCGACTGACTTGACAACCCAAAGGATCGGGCGGCCCCATAACGTGGTCGTCAATTGGACGCGCTCTATTACTCAGAACATCATCAACGAGGCCCGCTTCGGGATAAATCGTGCCAAGTTCGTGGTTGATTTTTCTGATTGGGCTGGGATCGGCGATGCGAACTCCGAACTCGGGATTCCGGGTGGACAGGCGATCGAGGGCCTAAGCGCCATCCGCATTACGGGCCTCAGCGATATCGGAGGCCTGGCGATCACCGAAGACAACGACACGAGAACCTACCACATGGGCGACAACCTCACGTGGATCAAGGGTCGCCACAACCTAAAGATGGGCGGCCAGTGGCTGAAGTACATCCAGAAGCGCTTTTATCCGGGCAATAACGGAATGCTTGGATTCTTCAATTACGGCAGTACATACACCGGATTCGCATTTGCGGACTTTCTTCTCGATACGCTCTCGTCGAAGGGCCTCGGCAGCCCCGACAGCGATCCCTGGCAGCATAGCCAGAACCGCATCGGACTCTTCTTGCAGGATGACTTCAAACTGCGTCCCAATCTAACGGTTAACCTGGGAATGCGTTGGGAGTACACGTCGCCTTTGGTCGAGAAGAACGACCGTCAAGTGAATTTTGATATCACCACTGGTGAACAGCTCTTTGCAGGTCAGGACGGCAATAGCAGAGCCCTTTATGAACCATACTACAAAGGGTTCGAGCCGAGAGTCGGGTTCGCCTGGAGTCCCGGATTTCTGAAAGGGAAAGGCGTATTAAGGGCTGGATACGGGATAATCCAGTTTATGGAAGGCACTGGTGCTAACCTCCGCCTTCCGCTGAATCCACCGTACTTTGCCGAATCGGACGTACCGTTTGATCTGAGCTGCGTTGCAACCAACTGCAATCCGAATGATCCTAACCGGGCCAATCGCATTGCGACGGGTTTTACAGGACTGATCGTTCGCGACACGCCATCGGGACAGATCCGCGTTTGGAATCCGAATGTACGTCCTCAGTTCACGCAACAGTGGAATGTTACGGCGGAGTATCAGATATTTCGAGAGACGTCGCTCAGCATCGGGTATGTGGGTCATAGAGCGACTCACCTGATCGCTCCGACTGATTGGAACCAGCCACTTCCGGGAGTCGGTGCTCCAAACACCTGGTTGCCTACTCAACAGCGTCGTCCTTTGTATGGAGCCTTGCCGCTAGTGACCTTCACAAGCGGTACGGATTCCTGGTCGCGGTCTGATTATCATTCGCTGCAGGCGAGCATGCGTCGCAGATTCTCCAAGGGTCTCGATTTTCTTGCGTCGTACACATTCGGAAAGGTATTGACGGACAATCGCGGCTTCTACGGGAGCGGTACGTTTGCAGGTGATCAAGGCGCATACGCGTCCAATGCCTACAATCGAAGGGCGGATTACGGTCCGGCATTTTTCGATGTGAAGCATAATTTCGTGCTGTCGGGCACCTACGAACTTCCATTCGGAAAAGGCAGGGCGTGGGGTGATAACTGGCATCCGGCGATCGACGCGCTCTTGGGCGGTTGGAAGATGAGTAACATCATTTCCCTTAGGACCGGCTTCCCGATCACGGTGTACGACAGCCGCGTGGCGGCCTCGTCCTTACAGGCTCCGCGAGCCGGGGCCTTTCCGCGTCCGAACTGTGTGGGAACCGGCAAGCTGGACAATCCAACGATCGATCTGTGGGTAGATCCCACGGCATTTGCATCGCCGGCTCTCGGACAGTTTGGCGATTGCGGCGTCGGCATCTTGCGAGGTCCGAACTGGAAGAATTGGGATCTCACTATCGGTAAGAAGTTCAACGTTTCGGAATCGAACTACTTCGATTTCCGTGCAGAGTTCTTCAACTTCACCAACACGCCAAACTTTACACTACCGGGCCGAGACCTCGGAGCGCCGGCAACGTTTGGCAAGATCACTAACACATTGAACGAATCGCGGCGTGTCGAATTTGCATTGAAGTACTACTTCTAGGCAACGACATACAGAATACGAAGCGGGCCGGGAATTTCTCGGCTCGCTTTTTCATTTCCGGGTAGTGGTTGGTTAAGCTAGAGCTTCGTTTCTATGAATTTTGTGGATGCCTACGAGTACCTGCTTTCGCTCGGCAACGAGGTCGATACGATGAAGCTTGGACTGGAGAATATTATGACTCTGCTTGCGGCACTCGGTGAGCCGCAGACGAAATACAAGAAAGTTCAGGTTGCGGGGACGAACGGGAAAGGTTCGGTCTGTGCGTTTTTGGATTCGATCTGCGGCGAGGCGGGGATCCGTCGCGGACTTTACACATCTCCGCATCTTGTCTCTATCACCGAGCGGATAAAGATCGACGGTGTTGATATCAGCGAGGCTGAATTTGCGCGGATCGCCTCGCTCGTTCGCGAAACGTCCGAAACGTTGGTTGCCGAAGGAAGCCTGGAACGGGTACCGACGTTTTTCGAGCAGGTGACCGCGATCGCCTTGGTTGCGTTTGCCGAGGCCGACGTCGAACTCGCGATCCTCGAAACCGGGCTCGGCGGGCGCTATGACGCGGTAACGGCTGCATATGCTGAGGGCGCCGCCATCACACGCATCGACCTCGACCATCAGGAATACCTCGGCGACACGATCGAAGAGATCGCGGCGGAGAAGGCGGCGATCATTAGCGGCCCATCGCTGAGACTTGTCATTGGAGATCAGTCCGATGCTGTCCTGCGTTTGATTCAGGAGCATCGTGAGGAAATGGATGTTGCCGACACCGACGAATTGTATTCGCGATGGAAGGTCCGAAAGGTTAACGAGAACGATGTAAGGGTTGAAACGAGCCGTCACATCTTCCCTAGTGTGACTTTGGGTCTAAAAGGGGCTCATCAGGTCGAGAACGCCGAGACCGCAATCAACCTCGCGAAGGTCCTTGGATTCGAGTTTGGATTTGGCGATAGGTTAGATGATGCCGCCATTATCAACGGCCTCGAAGAGGCCCGCCACCCGGGAAGGCTCGAATCGATCGCCCCAAATTTTCTCTTCGACGGCGCCCACAATCCCGGCGGGGCAAAGGCCCTTCGGCAGTATCTCGATGAGAGTGAGCTACGCCCGATCACGCTTATTTTCGGCGCGATGCGGGATAAATCTGTTGCAGAGATCGCTGACATTCTTTGGCCGCGTGCGGAAACGATCATACTGACGCAGCCATCGAATTCGAGAGCGATGACGGCAGATGAACTTGCTCAGTTCGTTCCAGAATCAGTCAATGTAGATCGAATCTTCAAGACCGATAATCTTGCCGATGCGATCGAGAAAGCGAAGGAGTTAACGGCCGCAGATGGATTGATCCTTGTTACCGGTTCGTTGTACCTGGTTGGTGAGGTGAAACAGTTACTTCAAAGAAGTTCGGCGATTTGAAATCTGAAATTTCAAATTTAAGATAAGAGAGATGCACAAACTTGTATTGATACGTCACGGCGAGAGTCAGTGGAACAAGGAGAATCGTTTCACAGGCTGGAAGGATATTGACCTGTCGGAGAAGGGCAGGGAAGAAGCGAAGGCGGCGGGGCAGTTGTTGAAGACTGAAGGGTATGTCTTTGACGAGGCTTACACATCGGTGCTCAAGCGCGCGATCCGGACGCTTTGGATCATTCTCGACGAGATGGATCTGATGTGGATCCCGGAGACTAAGTCTTGGCTCCTGAACGAGCGGCACTATGGCGGTCTTCAGGGTTTGAACAAGGCCGAGACCGCAGCTCAGTATGGCGAAGAGCAAGTGTTGATATGGCGTCGAAGCTACGATGTGCTGCCGACTCTGCTCGATGAATCGGACGAACGCTGGCTTGGGAATGATCCGCGATATGCCGGTATTAAGCCGGATATGTTCCCACGTGCCGAGGCTCTGAAAGAAACCG
>DAIOWA010000349.1:0-4052 GCA_036758705.1 Pyrinomonadaceae bacterium
AGTAGGCTCGCCATCGGGAGTCCGCCAAAAAAACGCGCGGCTTGGGCACTAAACATCACTTAAACTTCGTTCAAGGGCGTTTCAAAGCCACAGGAGCGTTTCAAAACCCGCGCAAAAAATGTGGCACGTGCCACATTTTAGTTGATAGTGGACAGTGGATAACGGATAGTGACCCGATAAATACGGGCCATTATCCACTTTCCACGATCCGTTATCCACTGAATTGTGGCACGTGCCACATCGCAAACCGGTCCCGATCCAAATTCTGACACGGGGGATTCGCGCAATCTTCAATTTCAATTTTGGTCGTCGCTTGAAACGGTCAGATCAGCCCGCGCTCTTTGACCCGAAGGTAAGTTTCGAGCAGCCTTGGCCCGAGGGTCTGAGTGGTTACGTCGAGGGCAAGTCCGCCGAGCGACTCGACAAGTCGAAGTGCCGCCTCGCGTTGGAGGATGATCTCTTCCGCAGCAGACTGACGAAACACGTCGCGAATGTCTCCCGGAGCGGTGCTCACCATCGAACTCAGGTCACGGTCGCCGATGGTGACGACGAGCGGAAGGTGCCGCGGCCGCAGCAGTTTTAGCGAATTGATCAGTTCCTTCGAACTTTCCTTATCGACGAGGTCCGTCAGGATAACGACGAACGCGCGTTTCTTTAGGTTGGATGAGATGAACTGGAAAGCTCGGGCGTAGGACGGCTCGACCATCTCGGGTTCGAGGTCGTGCAGCGTCTCCAGCACCGCGTCGATGTGCTCCACGCCACGCTTCGGCGGCAGGTATTTCTTCACCCGACGAGCGAACACCGCAAGTCCGCAGTTGTCGCCCGCTTTCGCACAAGCCGACATCAGCGCGAGCGAAGCATGGATCGCTGTATCGAACTTCGTCTCGTCGTCGATCCGCCCGGTCATCAGCCGCCCGCCGTCGAGAGCGATGATCACCGTCTGGTCACGTTCGATCTGATACTGCCGCGTTGTGAGTTTCGATCGGCGGGCCGTTGCCGTCCACGAGATGTGTCGCAGCTCGTCGCCGCGTACGTAATCCCGCATCGACTCGAACTCGCGGCCTTCACCTCTACGAACCGCCCGCCGCTGAACGGCTAGGAACGATTGCGCCCCGAGCGCTTTCAGTTCGATCTCGCGGGCCCGTCGCATATTTGGATAGACCTTGACCGACTCAGGCTCGGCCAACTCCGCCTGACACCAAACAAGCCCAAGCCGCGAACGGAATCGAACCGCGACCTTTCCGAACCGATAGTTACCGCGACGATGTGGCGTCAGATGATAGAAAAATTCGGCAGTCGAACGCGGGCCGATCGAGAAGTCGGCTTCGCGAGATTCGTCCAGCCGCATCTCCGACGGATACTCGTCCTTAAGCTGGAGGTGGAACGTATGATGCGTGTCGTTCTCGATCTGAAGGCTGACCTTCGATACATCACCGATCGCAAATCGCTTCTCAAATTCGCGTCTGATCCTGAAGCCGTCGGGAAGCTGCCGGGAGACGAAGTGATCGACAAAGGCGGCAACGATCAGAAGTACATCAAAAGCGATGACCGCTGTCCGCAAAACAGGCAGATTCCACGATAGCGAAAGCGGAACCAGCCCGATCGCAAGCAGGATGTAGAATCGGCGTGAGAAAACGAATCGCATAAAGGACGCGAGTCGATTGTAGCACCGGCAAGAAACTGATTGCATTCTGTCGCGAATCCGTGTTTCATTTATCCAGCTAGAATGTCCGGAAACCCAAGCATCCAGATCGAACGCCGAATCCCGACCCGCCGCGAAGCCGTTATCTTTCGCTTCAAGACGGCATTGCTCCAGGCCCGACGATTGTTGCAGGACCACTCATCGAGTCGCGTTCGACGCTTCCCGCTGTCTTCAGGTTTGAGCGATGCTCCGATCATAGCCAGTTCGGTAACGACTCTCTGGACGGAGACCGATCCGCCCGAGAGATTTCTTGTTGCCGGCAAGATACAGAACTTGCGGATCGCGTTATCGCATTTGAACGGCATCGAGATCCCGGCGGGCGAGATCTTCAGCTTCTGGAAGCATGTGGGACGTGCCACAAAGCGCCGCAGATTTGTCGAAGGCCGCGAACTCCGCGAAGGCTGTATCATCCCTAATGTCGGCGGCGGACTTTGCCAGATCTCGAACGCTCTATACGACGCAGCACTGCAGGCGAACCTCGAGATCATCGAACGCCATCGGCACACGCAGGTCGTCGCCGGTTCGCTCGCCGAACACGGCCGCGACGCTACCGTATTTTGGAACTATGTGGATCTGCGATTCCGATACGCTAAGCCGTTCAGGATAGACGCACGACTGGATTCCGATAACCTCATCGTTGAATTTCGAGGCGAGAAGATCACGGAGAAGGCTCTTCATCAGATCGACCGTCGAAATGCGACGCCCACCGAGATCGGATCGTGTGCGACTTGCGAGGTTGGCGATTGTCATCGCGTCGTTAAGCCGACATCGGAACGCAACTTCGGACGATCGGCATGGCTCGTCGACGAGTACACGCCGGAGTTCGATGAGTATCTCCAACGCGAACGGTCGAACGACGATCTGCTCTGCCTGCCGATCGACGGGAAGCGATTTCGCAAGGCAAACTACGCTTGGGATCAGAGCGGGTTCAAACAAGTGCGGCAGAGTTTTCTGATTACCGCGCTTCGATCGTATCGGTCACGAAAACTAGCTGCCCAAGGAGCGGCTCGCCAGCAGAATCTTCTGGCGATGTATAAGGTTCTCGCCGAGAGCTACGCGAAACAGCTTTCGTACGATTGCCTTCACGTCACAGTCCAGCAAAACTTGCTTCCATTCCTTTGGCGACGAGGGCATCTTGGCGGAAGAACATTCGATGTATTAATGACCGCACTGCCGATGGCGGAGCTGCAGTCGAACCTGAATCGGGCTGCGGCTTTACATCCCGACAGTACGACGCTCGGTGATTTCCGAGCCGAAGCCTCGCTCGTCGCCGCCGAATCCGAAGCGCTGAAAAATGCCAGGCGGATCGTCACGCCGCATTCCGGGATAGCATCGCTGTTTGGTGAAAGGGCGGTTCTGATCGACTGGAAAATACCGAACTCCACTATGTTCAAGCGTGCTCAAAACGACAAGCCGACGATCGTCTTTCCCGCCTCGACCGTCGGCCGAAAGGGCTGCTACGAACTTCGGGACGCGATTCGGGAGCTTGACGCAAAACTGATCACGCTTGGCCCGTTCATTGAGTCCGCCAGCTTTTGGGACGGTTTCGATGTCGAACGAGGATCGCCCGACTGGCTCGCACGTGCCGATCTCGTCGTTCTTCCGGCATTCGTTGAACATAAGCCCCGTCGGCTCCTTGCCGCTGCGGCTGCCGGCATTCCTGTGATCGCATCGCCTGAATGCGGCGTGAGTAACGTCAACGGCGTTACAGTCGTAGGATCGGGCGATGCTGAAGCTCTCGTGGTGGCGATCGGACAGCAATTGGCAAAGTAAAATAGACTTCGGCAAGCAACTATTCGGGTTTTTGAATGCTCAAAGCACTAGGTTTAGCCCGCGAGGTTTGCGATGCGATTTGCCCACATTTCACTCTTCCTCATCGTCCTGTGTCTCGGAGCAGTTGCGCAACCTCCGAGGCCGGTTGATGCTGCGCTATCGAAGGCTGTCGAAGACGTGTATCTTGCCCGTGACGACGGCGAAGGCAAGGCCGGCGAAGTAACTTCTACTTTCACCCCGAACGATATCCCGATCCACTGTATTGTCGTGCTCGCGAAGCCGGATCCTGCGGCCGTTCGGATGAATTTTGTCGCTGTGAAGGTGAATGGCGTGAAGCCCGAATCCAGGGTCGTTTCCGCGGCGTACGCGACATCGCAGGGGCAGGATCGTGTTTTCTTCACCGGAAAGCCTCACGGTAAATGGACTGCCGGCAGTTATCGAATCGATGTTTTCGTCAATGATAAGCTCGAAAAAAGTATCGACTTTGACGTGAAGGGCGGCGTTCTGCCGGCCGCATCAAATTTTGCCCCGACGAAACCCAAGCCAAGGAAACCTGTCAAAAAGAACTAAAAAAGGC
>DAIOWA010000350.1:0-4046 GCA_036758705.1 Pyrinomonadaceae bacterium
TCTTTTGTCCGGCGAAACGCTTTCGTCCCTCGCAGCCGCGAAAGATGCTCCGCCCATCGCTTGGATCGGCGGATTTCTCGGCGCATTTTTTGTGGCATCCGCGGTCCTGCTCGTACCTCGGATAGGCGTTGCAATGACGTTCAGCCTGATAATCGCCGGCCAGATGATCGTTACCCTGATCATCGACCACTTTGGCCTGCTCGGCGTTCCGGTGAAAGAAGTGAGCATCGCCCGCATCGGCGGGATATTGCTGATCACTGCGGGTGTTGTTTTGATTCGAAGGTTTTGACTTCGGCAAATATTCTGACAGGATGCACAGGATATACAGGATGATCGTTCCTGATATCGAATTACCATCCTGTGTATCCTGTTCATCCTGTTTGAATTACCTTTGATGATCGAGTTCATCCTCAACAACCAGGACTTTACTACCGACCTGCCCTCGGGCATGACGGTGCTAGACTTCGTGCGCTATCGCCAAAATCTGAAGGGCACGAAGATCGGCTGCCGCGAGGGTGATTGCGGTGCGTGTACGATATTGGTCGGCGAGTTGGTTGACGATAGGGTTCGCTACCGCTCAATGACCTCGTGCCTGATGCCGCTGGCTAACGCTGCCGGAAAACACATTGTCACTATCGAAGGAATCAACCCCGCCGACGGGTCGCTCACACCCGTTCAGCAAGCGATGGTTGATGAAAACGGAACCCAATGCGGTTTCTGCACCGTCGGCTTTGTGATGTCGCTGACCGGACACTGTGTTAGTAGCCAGAGTGTCAGTAGCCCACACGTAAGTAAGGGCTCAACGTCACCGTTCGACGCTGCGATCTCCGCGATCGACGGCAACATCTGCCGCTGCACCGGATATAAGTCGATCGAACGGGCGGCTCGGCTTCTGTCAGAACCGCCTGCGTCAGCGGGCGGCCGGAAGGGCGGCACGGATTCGTCGTATGTTCCACCCTATTTCTCCGACATTCCGTCAAGACTTAAGTCGCTAGGGACATCCACGTTGCCTGTCGTACAACAAACTGGCCGCCCGCTGACGCAGGCGGTTCCGACATTTGTCGGCGGTGGGACCGACACTTACGTCCAGAAGCCCGAATATTTCGCGGACAACGAGTCCAAACATCTTTTCTACAACAACGACCTCCGCGGCATCCGCGATCTGGGCGACTACATCGAGATCGGCGCGTCAACAACCGTCACCGACTTGCTCGAATCCCCGGTGATGAACGCGATTTTCCCCGATCTCTACAAACACCTGAAACTCATCTCTTCCACGCCGATCCGCAACATGGCGACGCTCGCGGGCAACTTCGTAAACGCCTCGCCGATCGGCGATATGACGGTGTGGTTTCTCGCACTTGACGCATCGGTGCTCATTTCGGGCGGAAACGCGAGTGTAAACGAGCGTGCTAGTCGGGCGCCCGAAGGCACGCTTCCTGACGGTCGCGTTTCTGCCCGCGAAATGCCGCTCGCCGATTTCTATCTCGGCTACAAACATCTCGCGAAGTCCGAGGACGAAATCGTAACCGCGATCCGCTTCAAGAAACCCTTCGGCGATTTCCGGTTCAACTTCGAAAAGGTCTGCAAGCGAACCTATCTCGACATCGCGAGCGTGAACACTGCGATCGCCTTGAAGCTCTACGACGCCGGTCCGCCGGTTCCGTCAGTTCTTCTCTCGGAAATCGAAGCGACGAAACCACGTATCCAAACGGGTCACGTTTCCGCGGGCGGGGTTGCTCCGGTACCGCTCTACCTAAGAAAAACATCGGCGTTCCTGATAGATAAGGAAATCTCTGAGGAAACCATCGATCTCGCCGCCGAGATCATCCAGGAAGAGATCTCGCCGATCTCCGACGTCCGAGGCTCGGAGGATTACAAGCGGCTGCTGCTCGGACAACTGTTCCGGGCTCATTTTGTGGAATTGTTCGACAAACTTTAGTTTGTCGATATCCAGAAAGCGTCAAACTGAAGTTTGACGGACTATGAAAAACATCGACTCACATTCGCACGTTCGCGGCGAGAGCGTTTATCTCGATGATATTCCACTCGTCGAGGGGACGTTGTTTGCGTGTGTGTTCGATTCGCCGGTTGCTCATGGAAAGCTGACCAGCATTGATACGAGCGAGGCAGAAGGTTCTGAAGGCGTCTACAGGATCATCACCGCGAAGGATCTTGTCGGGGAGAATCAGATCGGAGGTATCGTGCCGGACGAGCCGTTGCTCGCTGACGGTGAGGTGCATTTTCAAGGGATGCCGATCGCAGTCGTGTTGGCTGAAAGCGAGGAGCAGGCAAGGAAGGCGGCGAAGAAGATCACTGCTGAGATCGAACCACTTCCTGTCGTAACGGATCCACGTGTAGCGGCGGCTAACGGCGATCTGATCGTGCCGCCGAAGAAGTTTGTGCTTGGGGACACGAACGCGGCTTTCGCGGATTGTGAGTATGTCTTCGAAGGACGTACCGAGCAGAACGGTCAGGAGCATCTTTACATCGAGACGCAAGGTGCGTACGCCGTCCCGACCGAGAACGACGGGCTTCGCGTTTACTCGTCGACGCAAGGCCCGACCGCAGTGCAGCGAGCCGTTTGTCGAGTCACCGGACTGCCGATGCATCAGGTCGAGGTTGATGTACAGCGGCTCGGCGGAGGCTTCGGAGGCAAGGAAGATCAGGCAAACGCGTGGGCCGCGATCTGTGCGGTCGGAACGCAGCTTACAAAACGACCGGTCAAATGCGCTCTCCACCGAATGGAAGATATGCGAATGACCGGCAAGCGGCATCCGTATTCGTCGGACTACAAGATCGGCCTCGATAAGGATCTAAAGATCGTCGCGTACGAAGCGACCTTCTATCAGAACGCCGGCGCCTCAGCCGACCTCTCACCGCCCGTTTTAGAACGCACTCTGTTCCACTGCACAAATAGCTACTTCATCCCGAACGTCACCGCGACGGCGTATTCGTGCCGAACAAATCTCCCTCCGAACACGGCGTTCCGTGGATTCGGCGGGCCGCAGGGAATGTTCGTGATCGAATCGGCGATCGCTCACGCTGCGGAAAAGCTTGGAGTTTCAGCAGTCGAGATCCAGCGCAAGAATCTCATCGACAGCGGTGACGAATTTCCGTACGGCCAGATCGCCGAGAGCGATGCGATCACGAGTTGGGAACAGGGTGATGCGAAGTTTGATTTCGCGTCTTTGCAATGCGAAGCCGACGAGTTCAATGCCTCGTCGAAACATTTCAAGAAAGGCGTCGCGTTGATGCCGGTTTGCTTCGGCATCTCGTTCACCAAGACACCGATGAACCAGGCACGCTCGCTCGTGCATGTTTACACTGACGGCAGCGTCGCCGTCTCCACCGGAGCGGTCGAGATGGGCCAGGGCGTAAACACGAAAATGGCGCAGGTCGCGGCGAAAGTGTTCGGTTTACCGATAGAAAGCGTGAAGGTCCATACGACCAACACCTTGCGAATTGCGAATACGTCACCAACCGCCGCATCCGCCGCCGCCGATCTCAATGGCAAAGCGACACAGATGGCGTGTGAAGCGATCCGAGCTCGACTTGTTGAAGTTGCGATGCCGCTGGTCGAAGCGGAAACGGCTGAAGCCGTCACGCTTACGGATGGATTCGTTCATTTGAACGGCGAGCGAACTTCCCTCGACTGGAACACGCTCGTGATGGACGCTCATCTGGAACGCGTAAACCTGAGTGAGCACGCTCACTATGCGACTCCAGGGATCAACTTCGATTGGAGCACGGCAAAAGGGCATCCGTTCGCCTATCACGTTTACGGCACCGCCATCGTGGGCGTGACGGTCGATTGTCTTCGTGGGCGGTACGAGGTCGATTACGTTAAGTGCTGTCACGATTTCGGTACGTCAATGAACACAGCGGTCGACAACGGTCAGATCGAAGGCGGCATTGTACAAGGCATCGGTTGGATGACGATGGAAGAGGTGGTCTACGACGCCGACGGCAGACTTCGCTCTAACGCTCTGTCAACTTACAAAGTCCCCGACATCCATTCCGTTCCAAAAGAGAGCGCGATCCTT
>DAIOWA010000351.1:0-4033 GCA_036758705.1 Pyrinomonadaceae bacterium
AGCTTGCGGGCGGGGAAAAGGCCGAAGTCCTGATCGTACCGGTTGCTTCGGATTATCCGGAGTTCGCTGCGGATGTTTATACCCAGGCTTTCCGAAATCTCGGCGTCGCGAATCCGCGTGTGCTTAGGGCAACATCGCGGCAGGATGTTTTCGAGATCAATGCGGCTGAGCTGCTTGATGGCGTCACAGGTGTCTTCATCACCGGCGGCGATCAGATGCGGCTGGTTTCGACGCTTGGCGGAACCGAGTTTGCGGCGATCCTGCGTCGGATGGTTCGCGAGACCGAGATCGTAATGGCCGGCACCAGTGCAGGAGCGGCGGGGATGAGCACCTCGATGATTGTCCGCGGCGAAGCGGCTTCGCATCCTAAGAAGGATTCCGTGCGGCTCTCGCCGGGTCTTGGATTCCTAAAAAACATTATCATCGATCAGCATTTCACCGAGCGCGGACGCATTAGCCGACTCATTACTGCGGTCAGCTATAATCCGTACAATCTCGGCATCGGCATCGACGAAAATACGGCGATCATCTTAGATCCGAACGGCGTGATGGAGATATTTGGTCAGGGTTCGGTGACGGTCGTCGATGGCTCGCAGATCACCTACAATGAGATCGCAGAAGTCTCTGAGCACGAGTCATTCGCGGTCTGCGGCGTCAACTTGCACATTCTCCGCGATGGCCTTGTGTACCACTATATCGACCGGCATCCGCTGCAGCCTAAGAATGAG
Organism: Pyrinomonadaceae bacterium; assembly: GCA_036758705.1. GTDB lineage: Bacteria > Acidobacteriota > Blastocatellia > Pyrinomonadales > Pyrinomonadaceae > OLB17. Next base: position 729 of record DAIOWA010000351.1, read on the forward strand.
TTTTTGTTACCAGACCTGGGATAACTTCAGTAGAGAAACTAGCCACGAATTACACGAATCGCACGAATTGGTTCATACTCTCAGAACATTTGTGAAATTAGTGTAATTCGTGGCTAAAACGATTATGGAAATACTCGAAATTCGCACACTTCGCGGGCCTAACTATTGGAGCGGCTATTGGAAGAAGCTGATCATAATGCGGCTGGATATTGGGGCGTATGAGAAGAAGCCGTCGCAGAAGATCAAAGGCTTTTATGATCGGATGGTCGAGGTGATGCCGACGCTTGAGAACCACGGGTGCAGCTATGGCGAGCCGGGCGGATTTCTCAAGCGAGTGGTCGAAGGCACATGGGCGGGCCATATTATCGAGCATTTCGCGCTTGAATTGCAGACGCTCGCCGGTATGGATACGGGCTATGGGAGGACGCGAGAGACGGGCGAGAAAGGCATCTATAACGTCGTCTTCAGCTATCACGAAGAAGAGGTCGGGCGATATGCGGCGAAGGCCTCGGTACGGCTGTACCTCGCTCTTGCCGAGAACAAACCGCTCGACGAGATAAAGCAGGGTATCGCGAACGACGTGCAGCGGATGCGTGAGATCCGCGAGGACGTGCGATTCGGGCCTTCGACCGGTTCACTGGTAGAGGAAGCGGTTCATCGGGGCATTCCGTATATTCGGTTGAATGACCAATCTCTCGTTCAGCTAGGTTACGGAGTTCATCAACGGCGGATTCAGGCGACGACGACCGCGAACACAAATATGATCGCGGTCGATATTGCCGGCAACAAGCACGCAACGAAAACGCTTCTTGGTGACATGGGCGTGCCTGTTCCGAAGGGATACCGGATCCGGCTTGAGGATGATCTTGAGGATACGCTCGACCGGGTCGGGTTTCCGGCGGTGATCAAACCGCTCGATGGCAATCACGGCAAAGGGGCAACGGTCGGCATCAAGTCATTGGACGATGCAATGGTCGCCTGGGAGAAGGCGAAGGAGTATTCGCGGTGGATCATCGTCGAACAGCAACTCCAGGGGGCGGATTTTAGAGCTCTGGTCGTCAATAATCGGCTGATCGCAGTGGCCGAACGTGTTCCGGCTCACGTGAAAGGGGACGGCAAGCAGACGATCCAGCAACTCATCGACGAGACGAATGCCGATCCGCGTCGTGGTTACGGACACGAGAACGTACTAACTCAGATCGACATCGACAACCAGACGATGCGGTGTATCAAGAAGGCCGGCTACGAACTCGACACGGTTCTGAAGAAAGGCGAAAAGCTCTATCTCAAGACGACCGCGAATATCTCGACTGGCGGTACGGCGATCGACGTTACGGACGAGGTTCATCCGGAGAACGTATTCCTGTTCGAACGCATTGCGAGGATCATCGGGCTTGACGTCGCGGGAATCGACATCATCGCTCCAAACGTCAGCGAACCGCTCCGACAAAGTGGCGGCGGGATCATTGAGGTCAACGCCGCACCCGGTTTCCGCATGCACTTGTCGCCGAGCGAGGGCATCGGTCGAAACGTTGCCGAGCACGTGATCGATATGCTGTTCCCGCCTGGGGCCGAATCACGCATTCCAATATTTGCGATCACCGGTACTAACGGCAAGACGACCACAACGCGTCTGATCGCACACATTCTGCGAAACTCCGGTCGCACCGTCGGCTTTACCACAACGGACGGAACTTACATCGGTAACGAGCAGATCGTGCAGGGTGACAATACCGGCCCGGTTTCGGCTCAGTTGGTACTGAAAGATCCGACGGTGGATGTTGCGGTTCTCGAAACCGCACGCGGCGGTATCATTCGATCAGGACTTGGATTTGACCATTGCGATGTCGGTGTCGTCTTGAACGTCGCTGCTGATCACCTTGGACTAAAAGACGTGAACACGCTCGAAGATCTGGCTCGTGTGAAATCGGTCATTCCGCGTGCGGTTGGAAAGGGCGGATGGGCGGTTCTCAATGCGGAAGATGACCTTGTTTACAAGATGAAAGAGCTTGTCGATGGCAAGGTCGTTTGCTTTTCGATGGACGAGAATCATCCGAATATCCGTCGCCGAGCCGAACGCGGCCGTGTGTCGTGCGTGTTCGAGAATGGTTTTATCACGATCCTGAAAGGGAAGTGGAAGGTGCGGGTCGAGAAGGCCGTCAACATTCCGCTGACCTACGGCGGCCGCGCGGAGTTTATGATCCAGAACGTGCTTGCGGCGACGCTGGCGTGCTTTGTTCACGGCGTTTCGATCGAAGACATCCGAGTCGGCCTGACGACGTTCAACGCCGGTACTGCGCAGACTCCGGGCCGCCTGAACTTTATGGAAGTCGGCACGACCACGGTACTGATGGATTACGCCCACAACCCGGCCGGGTTCTCGGGCCTGACGAAGTTTATCTCGAAACTGCCGAACAAGTACCGGACGGTGATAATGACCGTTCCGGGCGATCGCCGCGACGAAGACATCCGCGAGATGGGCGAGATCGCTGGCAAGGCCTTCGACCGGATCGTCATCCGACATGGAGCCTACCTCCGCGGACGGGATCCGGACGAGGTTACCGAGTTGATCCAGGAAGGGATCGCCCGGTCAGGCAACGATTTGCAGGTTCGTGTGATTCCCAACGGCCGTGATGCTATTCATCATGCGATCAAATATGCCCGCAAAGGTGAGTTGGTGGTTACACTCGCCGACCTTGTCCCGCAGGATATCGGTTATGTTCAGGAGATCAGGGATAAGTTGTTGGAGGAGCAGCAGGAAGCTGACGCAAGCTAAACCTTCGCACTTGTTCTAGCTTTGTTCCTTCCTTTTCATCTTGTTCTGTGGTTGAAAATAAGGCGAACCACAGAACAGGAAGAACAGGAAGGAAAGAAACAAAACTATCGGTAAATTTCAGTCGTCGAAACTCCATCCACGACGGACCCTCGATACATCCCTTCCGAATTGAAAGGAAGGACCACGTTGCCTTGCGCATCAACTGCGATCAGGCCGCCTTCGCCGCTGATCGACGTGAGGTGAGCCATCGTTTCGGTCGCGGCGCCGTCCAGTGAGAGACCCTTGTATTTCATCCTTGCCGCGAGGTCGTATGCGGTGACACCCAGCATAAAGTATTCGCCGTGGCCGGTGCATGAGACGGCACAGGTTTCATCCGCGTAGGTGCCGGAGCCTATGATCGGGGTATCGCCGACTCGGCCGAATTTTTTGTTCGTCATTCCGCCGGTTGATGTGGCGGCGGCGAGGTTTCCGTTGGCGTCGCAAGCTACGGCTCCGACGGTGCCGCGTGACGTTTCTTGGCCACGTGACA
>DAIOWA010000352.1:0-4027 GCA_036758705.1 Pyrinomonadaceae bacterium
GAAGGCGCAGTATTCTACGTTGCGGCCGGATTCGCGGAGCTTCATTACCATCGGGATGGCGGCGTCGGCGTTGCGGGTATGGACAATTATCGTAGCGGCTCGCTGCAGGTCTTCGCGTTCGTTCAGCCATTCGGCGATCGCGTAGCCGGTGTTGTGGTAATCGTCGTGGTCGTTCGAGACGTAGTGGCGGGGCAGCAGATCATGATCGAGAAAGATCGCGTCAAAAGTCTCGGCCTCAAGTACCTTTTTCGCCTCCGCAACGGTCTCGGTGATCGTGACAACATCGCCTTCGAACCGCCTTTCAAACCACCGATGCCGCCGCTCGTCGTCGTCAAGCAAAAAAACGCTGATCGGCGTCCTCTCGGCGAGCGGATCGGTTAAACCAAATCTGAGGAGAAGATTGCGAAAGAAACTCATTCGAAAGAAAACCCGCGGTGAACAAACCTACTTAATATACCACGCCGCAATGGAATAAAACCGCCGCCGGTAAGCGGTGGACTGCCGAAGGCGACTGCTGGTGTTTGCGATTTGACGATCCGGCTTCGCCAGCCCACCCGTTACCACGGGCGGTCCTTACCAAAAGTGTTATACTCTCAATTCCCTAGTAAGATGACGGCGAATACTTCAAAAGCTGCAAGACTCCGCGTAGTGCCGACCCTTTCGGAAAAGGACAATGTTTTTCGCACCGAAGACGGCGAGATCTGCGATATCTGTTACGGCACCGGCGTCGAGATAGTTCCCGGTAAAGGCGCCCGCACGTGCGAGTGCCGCCAGCGTGATTCGCACTCGTCATTTCTCGACCGCGCCAAACTGCCGCGTCGATACGCCGACTGCCATTTCCACAATTACAAACCGCAGAACCCTTCGCAGGTTAATGCGTTCAAATTCGCGACCAGCCTGACGATGGAATATCCGGCCGTCGAGCAAGGCCTGATCCTGATGGGCACGGTCGGGGTCGGGAAAACGCATCTCGCGGTATCAATATTAAAAGGCCTGACCGAGCGCGGTTTCACCTGTCTGTTTTACGAATTCGGCACGCTGCTGAAAGAGATCCAGGATTCGTACAACGTAAACACGAAAGCATCCGAGCTCGGCGTTCTCGCTCCCGTGCTCAACGCCGAGATACTCGTCCTCGACGAACTCGGTGCTTCAAAACCCACCGACTGGGTCCGCGACACGATGGCACACATCATCAACTCGCGTTACAACGACCGCAAGCTCACGATCTTCACCACAAATTATTTGGACGAACGTAAGAGAGAAAAAGAAGAAACCCTCGAAGACCGCATCGGCGTCCGCCTAAGATCTCGCCTCTTCGAAATGTGCCGCACCATCGAAATGTCTGGTCAAGATTTCCGTCGCTTGCAGAAGCCCGCACGTTAGTGAGGGCGTAACGCCCAACTTAAAACGATGGACCTTCTTCCTTCTGTTTCTTCGGGTTCATCCTGTTCTGTGGTTAGCCTTCTTGGAACCACTGAACAAGAGGAACAAGAAGAAGCCGGATGACCGCCCATAATCGGTGTGGTTCGCTCCGATATGTTGACTACTCAGCCCGGTTCAAAACGGGATCTTTTTGAGGCTTCTGCTTCGGCATCAATCGATATACCAACAACCCAGCCAACACGACCCCAAACAACGCCGGATAAAAAACATCGGACTTAACGATCATCCAAAAATGGATAACGCCGAGTATCGCGGCGATATATGTTAGCCGATGCAGCCGAGCCCACTTCTTCCCGCCGAGCCGCTTCACCCAGCCGTTCGTCGACGTTGTCGCCAGCGGGATCAACATCAAAAATGCCGCCATCCCGATCGCGATAAACGGCCGCTGAGCAACGTCGCCGACTATCGCGTCGAAACTCAAACTCCGATCGAACACCGAATACGTCACGAGATGCAGCGTCCCGTAAAAGAACGCGAACAGCCCGAGCATTCGCCGATACTTGATGAGCGAATTCCACACGAACAGCTTCCGCAGCGGAGTCACCGCCAGCGTGAAAAGCAAAAACACAAGCGTCAGAACACCCGCCGTACGCAGGAAAAACTCGATCGGATTCGCCCCCAACTGCCCTCGCCAACCGTCATAAGCCAACAGCCCCAACGGTATCAGCGCATTCACCGCGATCAATATCTTGTAAAACCGAACGTCGTTCATATGGAACGCGGACGCCTTCGTCCGCGTTTAGTCTCAAGCATTTAGAAACATCGGCTCACATAACGCCTACGTAATTACACGCGGACGATGGCGTCCGCGTTCCGTCAAAAAAACTTCCTCAGATCCATCCCTGCGTACATCCCCGCCACCTCGTCTCCGTAGCCGTTGAAGATAGTCGTGGGCTGCATACGCGAATCGCGGAGGCGGCGCTCATTCGCCTGTGACCATCGCGGATGCGCGACCTCAGGATTTACATTCGAGTAAAATCCGTACTCTTCCGAATCCGCGAGATTCCACGTAGTCGGCGGCTCGACATCGGTCAGCGATATCCGCACGACCGACTTGATGCTCTTAAACCCGTACTTCCACGGCACGACCAGCCTGATCGGAGCACCGTTCTGGTTCGGCATCAACTTCCCGTAGATACCCGTCGCAAGCAGGGTCAACGGATGCATCGCCTCGTCGATTCGCATGCCTTCCAGGTAAGGCAGATCGATCCCGGCCGAGAACGATGACTGCATTCCGTTCGGCCCGGGCGGCAGCTTCGCATCGGGGCTCGAAGTCCGCCCGTTGTAGTAGGTCTGAAACGCTACATACTTCGCCGACGATTGCGGCTCGACCATATCCAGCAGCTTCTTCAGCGGAAATCCCGTCCACGGCACGACCATCGACCAGGCCTCGACGCATCTGAATCGATAAACACGCTCCTCCTGATCGAGCCTCAGCAGCTCCTCGATATCAAAAACCCGCGGCTTATTCACAAGCCCGTCGACCTCGATCGTCCATGGCCGCGTGATAAATCCTTCGGCCTTCCGGGCCGGACCGCTCTTCGATGTCGAGAATTCGTAGTAGTTGTTATAGCTGGTGATCGTCTCGAAGGAATCCGGCGGTTCAGTCGATGAAAGCGACTTGTTCTCCGAGACGTTCGAGATCGGTGCGGTCACGACTTCCGGCAGCGGCGTCGGATTGAAAAATCGATAAACACCCGCCGTCGCCAGTGCGGAGCCCGCGAACACGCCCGCCTTGATAAAATTTCGCCGATTGAAATAGACGCTCTCCGGTGTGATCTCGCTCGACGGTATCTTCTCGCTCATGACTTTCCAGTGGATAAGGATTTTCTTTCCTGCTCTTCTTGTTCTTCTTATTCTTCCTGTTCTGTGGTCAAAAAAAGAACTTAACCTGAACAAGGTTGAATGGATCCGAATCGCCCTACCAACATTGTATTCGCACCACTCGAACAAAGCGATGCGTTTCAGACTGACTGAAAATTCGGAATGTTGAATATTTCACAACAAAGTACTTTTCTTTTTAACAAATATGCGTATAATGTCTTTGGGAAGAAGTTCACCCGCCACCGCACCGCACACCGAGTTTTTCTAACATTTTCCTATGTCCCCAGCTACTGAAACCTTGCAAAAAGGTCGATATCGCATCGATTCGCCCGTCGCCGAATCCGGCTCGACCGCCGTCTATCCCGCCTATGACACGACCTCGGAAACGAACGTTTACGTGAAGGAGATCGTCGTCCGCCTCGGAAAGGTAACGACTCTGTCACAGCAGGAGAACAGCCGCCTCGCATTCGAGAACGCCGCAAAACGCATATCAGAATTCCGCCACGACTCGCTTCTTCAGGTCAAAGATTTCTACTCCGAGGTCGGCCGTCAATTCATCGTACTCGAAAGCGTCGACGGTGAAGATCTCGAAACAGCCTTCTCGACGAATCGCCTTCAGCACCCGATCGAAACGGTGCTCGACTGGGCAGATCAACTGCTCGACGCCGGAAACTATCTTCACAATCAGAAGCTCCTGCATCTCAGCATCTGCCCGAAGAACGTCAAGCTTTCCGCCGACGGCAGCACCTGGGACGAGGCG
>DAIOWA010000353.1:0-4017 GCA_036758705.1 Pyrinomonadaceae bacterium
AAAAACTCTTTCCGCTCGCCGACATCATCACTCCGAACATTCCTGAGGCCGAGCGGATCTCCGGTGTCGCAATTGAGAGTGAAGCTGATATTCACGATGCCGCATCGGTGATACGGGAGTTCGGCGCTCGGAATGTGCTGATCAAGGGTGGACACTTTCAGAAGACGGAAGGCGAAAGGCGAAAGGCGAAAGACTTCTTGTTTTTGGGTGAAGACTTGACGGTGTTCGAAGCGGACTATTGGGAAACTACCGCGACTCATGGGACGGGCTGCACGCTGTCGTCGGCGATCGCGGCAAACTTGGCGCTCGGGAACGACCTTGTTTCTTCAGTCGAGATCGCGAAGCGGTTTGTAAACGAAGCGATCCGCACGGCTCCGATGATCGGCCGCGGGCATTCGCCGATAAATATAAAGCCTATTTAGCGATAGGAGTTGTCGTTCCTGTTCTTCTTATTCTTCCTGTTCTGTGGTCAAAAAAGGAACTAACCACAGAACAAGATGAATAAATCTGAATAAGATGAAAAATACAAAGGGTTCAAACCCAAAAGGGGCTAATGCTTAATCCGGGATAAACCTATTTAGCTATCGGAAGGATCGAGGGCGATACGTATGTAACGCCGAAAATGATGCCCGTTCGCGGGCTATTTTTCGTAATGCCGAAGAGGGCGGCGGTGTCGAATCGGAGTCCGGATGCTTTGATTTGCGTGCCGACTCGAAACTGGCCGACGCTCTCGGTGCCGATAGGAGCGGCTCCGCTGCGAGTGTTGAGCCGGCCGTTGACCTCGCTGACAAGGTTGATGCGATTGTTTACGCGAAAGACGCCCGCGAGTCCGTATAGAAGCACGTCGTTCTGAGTAAAGTGCGCCAGCGGCGCGTTCATTATGCCGAGGCCGAGGTTGCCATAGACGTTGGCGAGCGGCGTTCTGCCTGCCTTTTTCCCAAATCGTTTCTGGACGATTATTTTCGAGAAGATATTGATCTGATTTGTACCGATCCCTTTTGCTTGATCGGTGTTCGGCATCTGAAACCCAAACTTTAATCCGACGGCCGGCAGGCTCTTCGTCTCGTTAAACAATTTGACCTTCGCCGAGACGGTAAAGTCGTCAAAATCGTTGGTCGAATTACCCGTAACGCTGAGCGGGATCGCCGACGGGCCTTGCGAGTTGATGGCGAGAAAATTCTGCAGCGTGCCTTCGATCTGAAGTTCGACATTCGACGCGATCCCTGTTTTCAGCCGTAGGTCGCCGACGCGGGTGAGGTCGCCTTTGATGCCTGAAAGCGGAAACTTTGCGTTCTGATAAAAGTCGACACCGACCCCGAGTTCGAACGCTCCCTGCGGTGTGATGTCGATGTCATCGGTCATCAGCGGACGCTGTTGTCCAACGGCGACGATGGCCGCCGACAGCATTACCGCAAACATCAAAACGCTCTTGATCACATCAGGATTTTTGCATCATTTCTAAGAAATGTAAACGCGAGATCCGTTTGGACAAGTCCGGTGAATCTTGGCAGAATGAAGTCAACGTCCGACGGTCCATTTGTCTTCCCCATAGATATTGAATGGAGCTTGTAAACTCACAAAAAGAACCCAATGAACAGGGCGGCTTGCGTCTTGTTCCGGAGTTCAACGACCTGCTTTCGATGCCGCGGATCGAGAAGCAATTCGTGAACTTTATGTTCTTTCGGGTCAATCCGGATTGGCGAAAGCTGGACTCGGAAACGAAGGCGATCTATAAGTCTGAATTTCAGTCGGTGTATGAGCGTTTTCGTGACGATTTCTTGCTCTTCAGCTATTCATTGGTCGGGTTCGATTCGAAAGCCGACCTGATGTTCTGGCGGATCGGAAATTCGCTCGATCTGATCCAGGAAATGACCGCACGGATGTATCGAACGAATCTTGGAAGCTTTTTTGAAACCGCAGACAACTACCTCTCCGTGACGAAGAAACGGATGTTCGTTTCGGAAGGCGGCGAAGATAAATATCATGTCCTGGCGGGTGAGAAGAAGTATCTGTTCGTTTATCCGTGTGCGAAGAATCGTGAATGGTATGACAAATCCGGTGACGAACGCGATGCCCTGATCGAAGAGAACTTTATGGTAGGGAAGAAATTCCAGAACATAAAGATCCATATGACCCACGCTTTTGGATTCAGCGAACAGGAATATCTGATCACGTTCGAAACCGACGAACCGCGCGATTTCCTCGCCCTTGCCGAAGAGCTTCGCGAAACACCGGCGAGCAAGTTCACCTTGCGCGGAATGCCGGTTTATACCTGCCGACAAAAATCTTTAATGGAGTGCCTCGACGCTCTCGGATAGTTAATGATCGCTCGACGATTCTTTGTAAACGGGATGGTGCAAGGTGTCGGCTTCCGATACTTCACGCAGCGCGCGGCGGCTAAGCATCAGGTGAAAGGTTTTGTGCGAAATATGCCCGATGGCCGCGTCGAAACCTTTGCGCAAGGGACCGAAGCTCAGGTCAACGGATATCGTGATGACATCGCGACCGGCCCGCGGTTTTCGAAGGTCGATGATATCGAGGAAATAGTTGAGGAGATCGATTTCGCCTACGGCACTTTCCGAATCGAGCGATAGAATTTTCCCGCACCATCCGCTAATATCTTTCTACATGGACAGTCTCAAGAAACTAATAAGGGAAGTTCCGGATTTTCCCAAGCCGGGAATCAATTTCTACGACATCACTACTCTTCTCAAAGATCCTACGGGCCTTGAGGAGACGATCGACGCGCTAACGGAAGCGTGCCGAGGACTGAATATCGACACGGTTATCGGCGTTGAATCGCGCGGATTTATCTTTGGAGCCCCGCTTGCATATCAGCTCGGCGTTGGCTTCATTCCTGTCCGCAAGCCTAAAAAACTTCCGGCGGATACGGTCTCGGTTTCGTATGAACTGGAATACGGTACGGACACGCTCGAGATGCACAAGGACGCAGTCGGCGAAGGCCACAACGTGCTGATCGTCGATGATCTGCTCGCAACTGGCGGAACCGCTCGTGCGGTCGTGGATCTTGTCGAAGGCGTAGGCGGCAAGGTTTCGGCTCTGCTATTTGTTGTGGAGTTAACGTTCCTCAACGGCCGTGCTAAGTTCGCAGGCCACAACGTCAAGTCGCTGATCTCCTACGATTCATAAGCGCCAATTTTGAGCGGCCGTGGAATTTCTTGACATTCCACGGCCCGCGTTCCAGAATCCAATCTTCTAAGGTCCCGTAGCTCAGCTGTATAGAGCGTCCGCCTCCTAAGCGGAAGGTCGGTGGTTAGAATCCACCCGGGATCACCAGTTTTATTGCGTACCATTTGCCTTGTCTGCTGGAGGCGTCGAAGGCGTTTGAGGTTCGGGAGTTGGCGATGGGTCGTCGGCGAGGTCGATGCCGAGGATCTTTGGGTTGTTGATGAACTCAGCGAGGCGATCGGGGCTGAACGTGGCCCGGATTATGGCGGCTTCCTGTTTGTCGATCGTCACGAGAGCAACCTTGACCACATTGCGTTCCTCACGCATATACATATAGACCTGCTTACCGTTTCGGGTTCGCACGCGTATTGCGGAGATCCACTCCGGCCCGAACGAGTCCCTCATTGCCGCCTGCATTTCCTTGTCGAGTTCGCTGAATGAAAACTGCAGGTCCTTGAACAGCGTAACGCTAAAACTCTTTACGCCGGCCGGGCGTGAAACGCTAACGGCAAAACGGGCCAGCCACATAAAAGGGATGTTGATCTTCTTTGCCTTGTACTTCGTTTTTAGGTGTCTGACGATCGAGTCGTATTCGCTCGGTTTTGCCTGAGCCGGTATCGAGGCGAAAAAAACGAATAGCGAAAGGGCAACAACTGCCACTAGCTTCTTGTTCATTGATCGCCTCCTTAGTTGCCTGGCTTAGCCTTATCGTCCTGGATCTCGAAATGCGGGATGTTCATTTTGCCGCTTAGCTCCGTGAGAAGCTCGATATCGATCGGCCCGATAACGTTGATAACGGCGACGCTCTTCGATTCGGAAAGGACAACG
>DAIOWA010000354.1:0-4013 GCA_036758705.1 Pyrinomonadaceae bacterium
GCTTGCTCGGGAAGACGGTTCTGAATGCCGCTGAGTTTCTGTTGAACTTCCTGAAACGCCTGGTCGGGATCCTTTTCAAGATTGAACGTAAGGGTGACGTTTGAACTGCCACGCGAAGAACTGGAACGCATCTCCTCAACGCCGGGAACGGTGTTCAACGCGCCCTCGACAATATCGGTGATCTCTGTCTCGATCTCTTGCGGCGATGCACCTTGATTGGTCGTGCGTACCGATATCGTCGGCAGATCGATCTTAGGAAACCGGTCAACGCCGAGAGTAAAGAAACTGAACCCGCCCACTACGGTAAGGAAAAGAACAATTACCGTTGCGAAAACCGGACGATGGACACAGATCTCAGCTAACCATTGCATAACACCAAACTCCCTTGTTAGACCGCCACTTTCGCACCTTCGTAAAGCTGATCCAGATTGCTGTTTGCCACCACTTCATCGGCGTTCAAGCCGGAGAGGATCTGGACAAAATCACCTTCCTCGCTTCCAAGTTGAACCGTGCGAAGTTTCGCAACGCCATCGACGATAACGAAGGAACGGAACGACCCGGTCGGGACGTGATTATAGACCGCGGACTTAGGTACGAAGATCCCGGTGCTGCCACCCTCTTTATTGATACGGGCCGTCGCGAACATACCTGCGCGAAGAGCGTTGTCCGGGTTGTCGATACGAGCCTCGACGACGAATGACCGTGATGTTGTTTCAATTGCCGGACTGATCGCACTTACGGTTCCTGAAAATCTCCGTTCGCGATAAGCATCGACCTGTATCGAAACTCCACGGCCAACGAGGATCGACGGAACATCGTTCTCTGCGACCTGCATCTGGATCTTTATCGGGTTTGAGCGAATGATGGTCGCGATCACGTCAGCCGAAGAGACGAACTCGCCGACCGCGACGTCACGCGCCGTAACGAAACCTGAGAACGGGGCGCGAACGATCGTGTCCGTGACTTCCTGCTTTGCGATCTCGACCTGCGTCCGGGCGGCCTCGACTGAGGCATTGGCGCTTGCGATCGCCTGATTGTTTTGCTTCGCCGTGTTTACTTGCGCGTCAAGCGTTTCCTTGGCCGCATTTGCACGAGCTCGGGCCGTATCGCGGGCAGTGCGATACTGTTCGTACGTGATCATCGCCGTGTCGCCCGACTGTACAAGATCGCGGTATCGCTGCTCGTTTGCTTCAGCCTGACGCAGTTCCGCGAGAGTTTGCTGATAGTTCGCGTTCGCTGATCGCACCTCAGGGATCGTGGACGCGTTGAACGATCCACCGGGCCCGAGTCCGAGTTTAGCTTCCGCCTGACGAACAGCCGCGACAGTTTGCTTAACACCCGCTTCAGCGGCGGCAAGCTTTCGTCTGGCATCCGAATCGTCGACGCGCGCGATAACTGCCCCCTGAGCAACGAAATCACCTACATCGACTCCTACGTTAACGACCTTGCCGGCAACCTTCGGAGCAACATTCGACGTCTCATCCGCCACGAGCGAGCCAGTGGTTTGTACAACTGCTGGGACATCACGGGATTCGGTCTTAACGGTTGTGACGACGATCGGAGCCTCAGCCGGTTCGGCATTTGCGTTCGGCCCGCCGCCTCGATTGCCCTGTGCGCCGGATGAACCGCATGCCGACATAAGAGCGATCGCGACGAGGAGAATAAAAATAGCTGCGGCCGGATATCGCCCGGCCAGTTTTGATAAAGCCATACGAACTTTTGTTAAATAAAGATTCTATAACACGGGGTTGAGCGCAATAACCCGGATTGTGTAAAGTTTTGTAAAAGCAATATTTAGAATTACGTGCGAAATTAGACTAAGTTTCTCGAGGCATTATTTTGGGGCGAGACGCGAGGTCTGGGAGAGTTGCCGAAATGGTGGAAGAAATTGCAGCGGTAGAGCTAAAAGAGAAGTTTGACGACGGAGACGATTTTCAGCTGATCGATGTTCGACAGCCGGACGAATTTGCATTCGCAAAGATCGAAGGAGCCAAGCTGATCCCGCTTGGTGAGATCATTCGCCGGATGGACGAACTCGATTCCGAAAAGGAAGTTATTGTTCATTGCAAGATGGGCGGCAGAAGCGCTCGGGCTATTGAGGCTTTGCGGTCTGCGGGTTACACGGGTACGCTCAAAAATCTTCGCGGTGGGATCACCGCCTGGTCGAACGAGGTGGACCCTAAGGTTCCGAAGTATTGATCGGAACGGCGACGACCTTACCGTCGATCTCATTGATCCGCGATATCGGCCGATCGATATCGTGATAGAAAAGACATAACCAGTCTTCATCAAGAGCCTGCGGCAGAATTTCCTTCTTAAAGGCCAACGTCTCCGTCGGGTAAAGATCGTAGCCCATTATCCAGGGCAGCGGGACGTGATGTCTGGTTGGGATCAGGTCGGCGAATCCATACAGCGTCTTACCGCCGCGATCCAGCCGCCAAGTCTGCATCGTTTCCGAATGACCGCGGATAGTCTGCATCTTCAATCCCGGTACAACCTCGTAGTCATCGGCCATTAGTTCTAGTTGGCCCGCTTCCCGCATCGGCTCCCAATTTTCGCTAAGATAACTTGCCCGATCGCGTTCGTGCGGATCGTCTGCGTGTTTGACCTCGCTTGCGGAAACCAGATAGCGTGCGTTAGGGAACTGAGGTTTCGACTGGAGCACAGGCGTCCCGCCTGCATGCACGCGGGACGCGTGCGTTCCAGTCAATACAGTGTTGCCACCCGCATGATCGAAATGCAAGTGTGTGTTGACAACGATGGTGATGTCTTCCGGTAAGCAGCCGGTTCGCTCAAACAGAGTCTCGGCGAGCGGTTTTTCGCGGAAGATGCCGTACATCTCTGTTTGCTTAGCTGTCCATTTTTCGCCGATGCCTGTTTCGATGAGCATCTTGTCTTTCCCTGTATCAATGAACACGCAGTTCATGTTCATCCGGATGCGGTTCTTTTCGTCGGGCGGCGAAACCCGCTCCCAAACGACGCGAGGGACGACACCGAACATCGCCCCTCCGTCTAATCTGAATTCCGTGTCGGGAATTATCTCGACACGGTAATCGCCTAACCGCATCTTACTTCTTCTTAGGAGCCGCAGCGGGTTTCTTAGGCTCTGCCTTTGCAGGAGCCTCCTCGCCGTGCTCATCCCCTTCTTCCATCTGCATCTGCTGCTGACGTTGCTTCATCGATTCCTGGATCTGCTCGTCGGTAACCTCAGGTACGTCGAAGTCATCAGGCACGGTCACATGATTTGCCGCAACGATGTCTTCGATCAGTTTCTTTTGACGTTCTTCTTCCAGTTTTCGCGTGACGAAACGCTTCACAGGCTCTTCGCGGCCCATCGGATTTTCCGGATCCTTGACGCCCGTCGAGATAAGGATGTGGCGAGCGTTGTACGTCGGGCCGCCATCTGCCGGAGGTGCTCCGGGGGCAGCCGGTGCGGCATCCTTTGCAGGTTCCTTGGCCGCGTTCTTCGCTTCGAGTTTGATGATGTGATAGCCGAAGTCAGTCTCGACCAGGGTTGGGACGATCTCGCCCGGTTGGACTGACAGCGCAGCATCCTCGAACGGCTTTACCATCTGGCCCATGCGGATGTCTTCATACAGGCCGCCCTTATCCTTGCTGCCCGGATCTTCAGACGTTTCCTTCGCGACAGCCGCGAAATCTTCTCCGCCCTTTATGCGATTCAAGATCTCTTCGGCTTTCGCCTTTTTCGCGGCCGGGTCAAGTTCCGGATGCTCGGTCAAATACTTTGCAATATCTTCGTCCGTAACCTTGATCTTCTCCGGCATCTTCTCGGCGAAGAGCCGGGCAAGGAACTGAGCCTGCTGAAGTTTCACCTGAAGCTCGATCTTATCCTGAACGTCCTTCGAGATCGCACCGGAGTTTACCTTTGCTTCGTACTCGTCGTTATAGATGCCGATCTTTGCGAAAAACTCACGAGCCTGTGTCTTTTCGTCGTCAGAGATCTCGCGGTCCGCCATTTGCGGATTGTCGCGCTTGAGGATGGCGACCTTTGA
>DAIOWA010000355.1:0-4012 GCA_036758705.1 Pyrinomonadaceae bacterium
CGTACTTGATCGAGTGATTGCCCCATATCTGAGTAAGAGTGGGTTGAAAAGTGAAAGTATCGAACGGGCGATCCCGACCATCATTGTAATCAGCTCGCTGCGAGCCGACCGTGAGAAAGTTGGTAAAGTCGAACCGCGGAAAAATATTGCCCTGCCGCTCCGAGGGGATACCCGAAAAGCCGAGGTCTGACGCAGTTGGCTGGCCATCCTGGAAGCGCCGCAGTTTGAACATTCCCCAACTCCCGCGCACATCGAGCACAAGGTTCGAGGAAAGCGTAGAGGTCCAAGTGACGTTGCCCCCCAGATTGCGCCGATTTTCGAATCCGCGAAAGATCGAATCCGGCTCCATCGTCAGGTTGTATCGATCCTCAGTATTCCGGCTGTGATAGATCTTTCCGAACACCGAATTCCTCTCGTTGATGCTGTGGTCGATTCGCACCAGGTACGATCTGTAGGGCCGCAAAAGATTCTGGTCGGTGATGAAGTTGTCCTCGATCCCGTCGAGATTCGGTTCGGGGAAATACTGCATAAACTGAAGCGCCGGCTGATAGATCAGCGACGGATCGATTATGTTCCCGGCGAAAGCCGTTCTACACACCGTAGAGCCGGTGCTCCCGGCCGCACACGAACTGTTTCGCCCAACCCCGGTAAATGGGTTGTATATCGCGTAGGGCAGCTCAGAGAAATTTCCCTGCCGCATCAGCATCGTCGGTACGCTGTAAGTAGTCGTCTGCGCGACGTTATCCTTCTGCCGCTCGTAAGAGAACAGAAAGAATGTTCGATCTTTAAGGATCGGCCCGCCGACCGTTCCGCCATAACGATTGTATTTTCTGCCCGGTCGATCGATGCCTGCCCGATTGTTGAAGAAATTATTAGCTGTACGGCTCTTGTCGCGGTCGTAAAAATATCCTTCGCCGTGAAAGGCATTTGTACCGCTCTTGGTCGCGACGTTGACCGTCGCACCCGCCGTAAAACCCATTTGAGCGTCAAAGCTGTTCGTCTGCACCTTAAATTCGCGCGTCGCCGCGGACGGCGGCGTAAAGGCAACCTGGCCGTCGTACGCAAGGTTCGGCGAGCCGTCCAGATTGATCACGTTCCCGCCTGAACCGTTCACCTGATTCCCCATTGTTCCGTTCGATCGGAAACCGGCGAGATTACCGTTCGCGGTCGGGCCCTGAAAGTTCGGGTCACCGGTATAGACGATTCCAGGAGCCTGAGTTGCCAGTGTGTAAGGAGCGCCTTCCGCAAGGGGAAGTTCCTCGATCTGACGCTGGCTTACAGAAGTACCGATCGTGACCGCTCCGCGATCGAGCACTTCGTTGTCCGCAACGATATTCACTTCCGCCGATGCCCCGATCTCAAGAGAAAAATCGATCGTCAGACGATCATCGACCTTCACCGGCAGGCTTGCTCGGGTAGCCGTCTTAAATCCGTTTCCCGTTGCCGAAACGGTATACGTCCCTGGCTGAACGAGTGGAAATGTGTATACCCCGTTCCCCGATGTGGCAACTGTCTGCGAAATGTTTGTTTCGCTGTTTTTCAATGTAACCGTAGCACCGGCAACTGCGGCACCGTTCGGGTCGCTTACGGTTCCGGTGATGCTTCCACGAAACTCCTGAGCAAAAACCGACCCGGCCGCGGCGATCAGGAGGACGGCAAATACGAGCGTTGCTCGTCGTAAACTTGTATACATCGTCATCGCGTTTTCCTGCATTTCTTAAAATTCCACTGATGGGTTGAAAAAACTTCGAGAATCTTAATTGGTTTTACCAATCATTGCAAGTAGAAATTCGGGATTTTTTCAAAAAATTTCATCGTTTGTGCTTTTATCGCTATTTTGTTGCTCCGAATGGAAACAAGCCTGCGGTCACACCATGGGCAAAAACGCGTATAATTCTAACCACTTTCCCTCCTACTGCATCAACGGTATTACCATTTTAACAACCCAACCGAATGCTAACTGACGCGATGAAGCGTCCGTGCTAATCTCTATTCGCAAATGGAACCGCTTGCCAGCCGCATCAGGCCCGCGTCATTGGACGACTATATCGGACAAGTTCATCTTGTCGGCGAGGGCAAGCCGTTTCGCGTCGCGATCGAGCAAGGCCATATATTCTCGTTCGTACTTTGGGGCCCGCCCGGAACCGGCAAGACGACGCTCGCACGCATCTACGCGAATGCGATCAACGCTGCCTTCTACGAACTCTCCGCCGTCTCGGCCGGCAAGGAAGACATCCGCCGGATCATCAAGGAACGCACGATTCTCGATCAGCCGAAGGTGCTCTTCCTCGACGAGATCCATCGCTTCAATAAAGCGCAGCAGGACTTCCTGCTTCCCTTCGTTGAGAGTGGCGAACTTGTTCTGATCGGAGCAACGACCGAGAACCCGAGCTTCGAGGTGATCCCCGCTTTACTTTCTCGTCTCAGAGTTTTCGTCCTCGAAGAATTCAACGAAGAGCAGATGGGCTCGATCATCGACCGCACCGGCCACGAACTCACTCCCGAAGCGAAAGAGTGGCTTATCCAAATGGCGAATGGCGATGCCCGGCAGGCGATCACGATGATCGAGAACACCGTCCGCCTCTACGACAACGTCGAACTCGCGAGCCTCAAAGAAACGCTTCAGTCTAAGTTTCTCCGATACGATAAGAAAGGCGAAGAGCATTACAACGTCATCAGCGCATTCATCAAATCGATGCGAGCTTCCAAACCGGACGCCGCGATCTACTATCTCGCCCGCATGGTCGAGGCCGGCGAAGACCCGAAGTTCATCGCCCGTCGAATGGTCATCTTCGCCTCCGAAGACATCGGCCTCGCCCAACCGACCGCGCTCGTCGTTGCCAACGAAGTCTTCCGTGCCGTCGAAACCATCGGCTATCCCGAATGCGTCCTCAACCTCGCACACGGCGTCGCATATCTCGCGAATTCACCAAAAGATCGCTCAGTAACCAACGCCATCGGAGCCGCAATGGAAGACGCCAAAAAACACGGCAATCTCCCCGTACCAATGCAGATCCGCAACGCTCCTACAAAACTGATGAAAGAACTCGGCTACGGCAAGAAAACCGAAGACCAATCCGAAGACCTTCTGCCCTCGAAACTCGCGGGTAAGAAATACTTCGAATAAAACTGGAAACTCGAAACAGACCTGTACTATAAAAAGGTCACCGACAAGGTCGCAAATCTCATATCCGAAACTATCCGAAAATGGGACATGGCAGGACTCTGATGCCTTTATTTACATAACTTTACGAAACCTTTTCTCAATTCCTGCGTTTATGACTATAATTTTATTTGAGTCATTGGTCATTTTATGAACGACGCAGCCCAACCTGTTACCACCCGCGACGCAATTCTCGATGCTACCGATCGCCTTCTAGCCCGATACGGATATAAGAAGATGACGATCGACGATCTCGCCAAAGAGGTCGGCATCGGCAAGGGGAGCGTTTACCTGCATTTCGAAAGCAAGCAGGAGATCGCCCTTTCGCATATCGACCGCATAGTCGAACGACTGAAGACCTCGCTTTATGCGACGGCTCAGTCGAAAGGAACTCCCGAAAAGAAACTTCGCAGAATGCTCATCGACCGGGTGCTGATCCGGTTTGACAGCGTTCAGCATTACACACAGAGCCTCAACGAATTGCTCGCCCAAGTCCGGCCGCAATTGCTCGAACGCCGCAAGCGATACTTCGAAGAAGAAGCCCGCCTTTTCGCATTAATTATTTCGGAGGGGAAGACTTCAGGAATTTTCAAGGTGAGAGATCCCATGGAAACCGGTCGCACTCTCATCGACATGACCAACGCTCTCCTTCCCTACAGCCTCAGCGCCTGGGAACTCGGTGAACGCAGCGAGATCGAGAAAAAAGCGAACAACGTCGCCGATCTGCTGCTAACCGGCATCCTAAAACGCTAACACGCAGAAACACGAGCGGTAGCGAATGTGTCCAGTGACGTCAAGGCACACTCGCTAACGCTCGTGTTTCTGCCTACCGTTTCCAGTAATTTTTTA
>DAIOWA010000356.1:0-4004 GCA_036758705.1 Pyrinomonadaceae bacterium
TACGGATCGGGATATATGGTGACGGTGAAGGCCAGCCTTCCCGGGGCTCGCACCTTGGATGCGAAATTTGAATGGCTATCGGTTGAGAGCGATCTGAGTCCGAAAGAATTGGCCGATCCTGAGACTCGTCATTGCTGGAACATGGTTGCCCCGAGGTCTGACGTTACGGGGAGGATCGCGGTTTCGTCCAGCTACGATGGGCAGTTCGAAACGATCCATTTCCGAGGGACGGGCTATCACGATCACAATCTGGACAATCGATGGCTCGCCAAGACGGTTCGCGACTGGCATTGGGGCCGGGCTCATTTTGCGGATTGCAGCGTCGTATTCTGCAGGTTTCGCGAGGTCGGATCGCAGGAGCCGCGAACCCGTCTACTACTCATCCGCGACGGAGTCCTTGAAGGCCGCGACGTAGAAATGAACGAACAGCAGTATGTTCGCGACAAGTTCGGGATCCGATATCCATCGGAGCTTGAAATGACGTCGGCCGATGGGATCAGACTCCACGTCAAACCAGTCGCGATCATCGATTCGAGTTTCTATTTTCTCCGGTTCCTAAGTGAGATCACCCTTGGGGTACCCGGAAAACCCGATCATTCCACATCAGCGATAACAGAATTCATCGCCCCGAAAACGCTCAAATATCGCTGGCTCAACTGGCTCGCCGATGTCCGGACGGGAAAGAACGGCGAATCCTCGTATTTCTAGGCCTACAACCAACAGATTCCTTGCTTTCTCTTCCCTGCCTTTCTAAACTATATGTTTCGGCGGTTGCGCTCCGTCGTCCCTACCAATATGACACACAATTTATTCAACACGCGGCAGGCGTTCACAACCGGCTCCGGCTCGGACGGCGTTTTCTATTCGTTACCTCAATTGGAGAAGGAAGGGATCGGGAAGATCTCGCGGCTTCCGGTCTCGATCCGCATCGTCCTGGAATCCGTACTTAGGAATTTCGATGACGGAAAGAAGGTAAGCGAAGAAAATATTCGCGCCCTTGCAGCGTGGAAAGCTGAGGACGAACGCACCGAGGAGATCCCGTTTGTTGTGGCTCGCGTGATCCTTCAGGACTTCACGGGCGTGCCGCTGCTGGTCGATCTTGCGGCTATGCGCTCGGCGGTCGAGAGAATGGGTAAGGATGTGAGCGTGATCGAACCGCTGGTGCCGGTTGATCTTGTCATCGATCACTCGGTACAGGTCGACTATTCGGGAAGCGAAGCCGCGTATCAGCGCAATATGGAGATCGAGTTTCGCCGAAACGAACAGCGATACCGTTTTCTGAAATGGGGAACTCAGGCCTTCAGCGGATTCCGTGTCGTGCCTCCGGGAATTGGCATCGTTCACCAGGTAAATCTTGAATATCTCGCGAACGGTGTGTTTGATCGCGACGGTGTCTATTTCCCGGATTCACTCGTCGGGACCGACTCGCATACGACAATGATCAACGGCCTCGGCATCGTCGGTTGGGGCGTCGGCGGTATTGAGGCAGAGGCAGGAATGCTTGGCCAGCCGGTTTATTTTTTGACTCCGGACGTAGTGGGCGTCAACCTTTCGGGAGAACTGCCTCAGGGCGCAACCGCCACCGATCTCGTACTGCGAATTACGGAAATGCTGCGAAAGGCCAAGGTCGTCGGCAAGTTTGTCGAATTCTTCGGCGAGGGGACTGCAGCGTTGAACGCTACCGATCGCGCGACGATCGCGAACATGGCACCCGAATACGGCGCGACCATGGGCTTTTTCGGTGTTGACGAAAAAACCCTGGAATATTTTACGGCCACGGGCCGAACGTCCGAACAGGTTGATACCATTCGTAACTACTACACCGCCCAGGAAATGTTCGGCATCCCTCGGGAAGGCGAGATCGATTACTCGACCGTGCTCGAGTTGAACCTCGAAACCGTTACTCCGTCGGTCGCTGGGCCGAAACGTCCGCAGGACCGGATCGAGCTTTCCCATCTCGACGACAGATTCCTCGAGCTTTTCAGCCAACCGGTGGCCGATGGCGGATACGGGAAATTGGCCGGCGACATCGAGAAACGCCACGTCGTGACCCTTTGCGGCTTTCCGGACGAAATCGTTACCGGCGGCGGCAATCAGGATTCGAGATCCATTCCGCTTCCGATGTTCGGCTCAGTAACAGGGGAGACGAGCGAGAAAAATACAAACATCACGACCGAGGTCGAGATGATGAACAACCGGCCGACGCCCAACCGAGTTGATGTCGACGTGGAAGACTGTCCGGCTGAGCAGATCAGTGTCGGCAACGGGGATGTTCTCATTGCGGCGATCACATCTTGCACCAACACATCCAACCCCGCCGTAATGATCGCGGCCGGGATCGTCGCAAAAAAAGCATCGGAGAAGGGAATGAAGGTCCCACCGCACGTGAAGACCTCTCTCGCACCTGGATCGCGTGTGGTAACCGAGTATCTCGAAAAGGCCGGTTTGCAGAAGTATCTGAATCAGGTTGGGTTCAACCTCGTTGGATACGGATGCACGACATGTATCGGGAACTCCGGGCCGCTCGATGCGGGAATTGAAGAAGCGATAGTCGAACACGACCTGATCGCGGCGTCTGTATTGTCTGGAAATCGCAATTTTGAGGCTCGCGTGCATCAGAACATCAAGGCAAATTTCCTGATGTCGCCTCCGCTGGTTGTGGCATATGCCTTGGCCGGAACGGTAATAAAAGATGTTTATCTGCATCCAATCGGGAAAGACAGCGAAGATAATGATGTTTTTCTCAAAGATATATGGGCGTCGCTCGATGAAGTGAAGGAAGTTCTACGTGGAGCGACTGATCCTGAAACGTATCGTAGGCTTTATAGCGAATTCGCCGAGCAGAATCCGCTCTGGAACGATATCGCGTCGAGCGTCGGCAAACTCTACGAGTGGGATCCGTCGTCGACATATATTCAAGAACCTCCTTTTTTCGAAGAGTTTTCGATGGAAACTGGAAGCTTTTCGGACTTTCTGGGGGCTAGAGCTTTAGCGATCTTTGGAGATTCGGTTACGACCGATCATATTTCGCCGGCCGGAGCGATCAAGGCGACCTCACCTGCAGGATTATATTTGCAGGAGCAAGGTGTTGAGCCGAAAGACTTTAACTCTTACGGATCGCGCCGAGGCAATGACCGGGTTATGCTTCGCGGAACTTTTGCGAACGTTCGCATCAAGAATTTGATGGTGGCCCCGGTTGAAGGCGGGGTGACGGTCCATCAGCCGGATGGCGAGCAGATGTCGATATTCGACGCGGCCGTAAAGTATCAGGGATCCGGTACGCCGACCTTTATTTTCGCGGGTCAGGAATATGGAACCGGAAGCTCACGCGATTGGGCCGCAAAGGGAACCAGGCTGATGGGTGTCAAGGCCGTGATCTCCGAGTCGTTTGAAAGGATCCATCGTTCGAACCTGGTAGGTATGGGAGTCTTGCCGCTGCAGTTCAAGGAAGGTTCTTCCGCGGTCAGCCTGAAGCTTGACGGAACTGAAACCTTTGATCTTACAGGCGTTGCATCCGGCGATGTGAAGCCTCGTCAGGAAGTGACTTTGACAGTTAACCGAGCTGATGGAAGCTCGGATTCGATCGATCTCATCCTGCGTATCGATACGCCGATAGAGATCGAATATTACAAGAGCGGCGGCATCCTGCCGTTTGTATTAAGACAGTTGCTGTCGGCGTCGGCAGCGTCAGTTCGTTAGTTTTGTAATCAATTGATGTTCAACTTGTTTTTGCCAGGAGTAGTATCCCCATGAGACGTATTTTTTCATTGGCCATTCTCGCTTCGATGATCATTTCGATGACGGTGCCCAGTCTTGCTCAGAGGGCTTTTAAGCCCGGCGTTCAAAAGACGACCAGCCGGCCCGAACCCGGTGAAAAAGACCCGAGTGGTAAAAAGGACGGTCAAAATCCAAACAAGCCGGTGCCTTCAAGATCTAAAGCGAAGACAGAATTTGACGTGGTCGAAGCTTTTAGTGACGGCAACGGCGCCTGGATCCGATGGCGA
>DAIOWA010000357.1:0-3997 GCA_036758705.1 Pyrinomonadaceae bacterium
AAAGACATTCTCGCGGCCTCCAGTTGTCTGCAGGCCGGTGTTGTTTCCGAGGAAGGTATTTGCAGTCCCGAGTGTGATCGAGTTGCCGGCACCCGCACCGACAAAAATGCTGTCGGGCTTTCCCGCATTCTGCAGTACCGCGGCACCTCCCAGATTGAATTGGGTCGAAGCGTCGAGAATGTTCGCCCTTCCTGTTCCGTCGATACGAAAGTTTGCCAGGGCTTGTGTACTTGTGTTTTGGTTCTGCACGTAATTTGCGCTGCCGGGGGTTGGGTCTCGCGCGTCGGTCATTCGCGGATCGGCGGTAACGACAAATTGGCCAGCCGGCACACCGCCGAGCTGTTCGGTATTCACCGCAGTTTCAGCAACGGTAGAGTTCAGCGATCTGACTGAGTAGGGAACGGCCGTGATCTGCTGCCGCGGAGTGAGACTTGTGTATACATTCGCACCCGGAGAACTGACCGCGACTTCCAGTGAAAGCTGTTCCCCCGTGTATACCGATGCTCCAAAGTCCAGGATCACGGTGAAGATCCCGTTATTAACGGTGACATTTGGAACGACGATCTCAGAGCCAACTTGTGTTCCGTCCGCGTCTTTGAAAAGGTTGAATTTCAGATCCCGCGGCATGACCACGGGCGACCCTGCCTCGAGCAGCTTGCCTTGGTACGTAAACGACGTTGTTCCACCCAAGACTGGACCCGGCGTTGGCGTTGGCGTTGGTGTTGGAGTTGGGGTTGCTGTGGGTGTGGGTGTTGGAGTTGGCGTGGCGATCACGCCCTGGCCACTTATCGGAATATTGACTGTCGGCTTGGCCGGAGCGTTTGTTGGAAAAGCAATGGCGGCGGAACGGGTTCCCTGTGCGGTTGGGGTGAACCGCACGCTGAACGTGGTGGTGCTGCCGGCGGGAAGGTTTAGCCCGTTTGGAAAATTCTGAACTGAAAAGTCTCCTGTATTGGCGCCTGTTAGGCCGTAGGAACCAATGATCAGCGTAGTGTCGCCAGTATTTTCTATCGTTACGATCATTTGCCCGCTGGCCACTCCTACCTCCTGGTTTCCGAATGCAAGTTGCGATGGGGATATGTCTATTACGGGGACCGCAGCGGAGCCGTCGACAACCGCGCCGGACACGGGAAATGCCAAGCCCTGCAAAAAAAGGCTACTGGTTAGAAAGATAGATAAGGTCAGAGTGTTTAGAAGTAGCTTGCTATTCATGATTGAATTCCTTGGTGGATGAAAGGGTCTTTTGCAATTGCATACCCTTTCCGTTGAATTTGTCGGGAATTGCCCCCGGGTCAACATTGAGACAGCCGAAGGATCGAAAGCACAATAGTGGCGAATTGATGGGTTCAGAATCTTTGACAAAACTTCACTTTTTATTCATCGTTTTCTTACTGGGCATAAAAATGGCTTCAAAAAACCGGCATATTTATGAATTCGGCGAGTTTCGCCTGTTGCCGGCCGAAAATATTCTTGAAATGGATGGGATGGCCATTCCGCTCAAGCCCAAGGCGTTCTCAACGCTCGTTTATCTGGTCGATAATCGCGGAAATCTTGTCGAGAAATCCGATCTGCTGAATCGGATCTGGAGTGATTCTTTTGTAGAGGAGGGCAGCGTCTCGAAGTGCATATGGGAGCTTCGAAACGCCCTTCGCGATGATCCGAAAGAGACCCGATTCATTCAGACCGTCCCAAAGCGCGGATACCGTTTTGTTGCCGAGGTAAGGGTTTTGGATGAGCAGCCTGCACAAGCTGAAGACGGGGGCCTTCCCTTATCGAACGGCCATAAGGAACCAAATATTAGCCCGGCATCTCAACACGAAATCGAAATAGAGCCGGCGGAACCGCACTCATTACCGGTTGTTGAGAAACCCCGATCGCGAGCACTCATTGCGGGAGCTTGCGTACTAGCACTGCTGGCCATTTTCGCCGGATACTATTTTTATCAGACGAACGGCTCATCCGAAGCGGCAGCAGCCTCCGTCGCGGTGCTTCCGCTTAGGCCGGTCAATGTCGACAACCGCGACCAGGGACTCGAGTTTGCGATCGCCGAGGCATTGATCCTTAAAATAAGCGAAGCCAAGAGTTTCAGGGTTAAAAGGCTCTTTGCTGTCCGCAAATTCACTGACCTTAACGAGGATCCGGTCGAGTCCGGCCACGAGCTTAATGTCGATTACGTGCTTTCCTCGAACTACCAGATCTTTGATGGGCGAATCAGGGTCTCTTCTCAGTTGATCAATGTTCGGACTGGCCGGGCCGAGGAGACGTTTCGATCGGAGAGCGGTGTTGGCGACATCTTTACGGTTCAGGATAAAGTTTCGAACGAGATCGGGAATGCCCTGTTAGCAAGATTTGGGACGTCAGTCGATCCTTTTGTTTCAAAACGCGGGACCCAAAATGAGAAGGCTTACTCGCTTTACCACGAGGCTCGGTATCTTGTCGACAAATTTACCCGCGATGATTCTGCAAAGGCTGTCGATCTGCTGGATCAGGCAATAGACCTCGATCCAAATTATGCTTCTGCATGGGCCGTTAAGGCGCAGGCATATTGCCAGATCGCTCATAAAGGCGGCGGGATTCCGACAGAACTATTTTCCGAAGCCGAACCGAACTTGGAAAAAGCTCTTGCGATAGATCACAACAATGCTGTTGCGTTGACTGTTCGCGGGATCATAAACCATGACTTTCATTGGGATTTTCCAGCCGCCTACAGAGACTTCAAACAGGCGATCCAGATAGATCCTGAGTCGAACCTGGCCCATCGGATGCTTGCTGGAGTTTATATTTCCGACCGCCGCTTTGCCGAGGGGATCGCAGAACAAAAAAAGGCGGTTGATATAAACCCTGCCTCCGTTTTTGAACGATGGGTCCTGGGACTCTATTTAAACGTCGCCGGACAGAGGGCTGAAGCGATCAGGGTGCTTGACCGGGTTTTGGAAATGGATCCAAACTTCCCCCTCGGCTATTATTCGCTTTCGATGGCTTACCGTTTCGAAGGTGACCAGGAAAAGGCATACGAAAATTTCATCAAATATCAAGAACTGGACGGAAGCGACCGGAAAACTATCGCCGAATACAAGGAAGCCTATCAAAGGTCGGGATGGACGGGTGTGCTTCGCACCGAACTTTCGATCACACAGCGGGTGGATACGAAAGGTAAATATTCGGGAGAAAAATTCTATATTGCCAGCCTTGCCGCTCAGCTTGGGGAAAAGGACATCGCCCTCGATTACCTGAACGAAGCCCTCCGTTTTCATCTTATGGAAATTTCAAATCTTAAAGCTGACCCTCGTTTCGATAGCTTGCGAAGCGACCCCAGGTTCGAAGATATCCTTCAACGAGCCGGGCTTTCGGTCAAGTCTTAGCCTTCGCATTCATTTGGCAAAAACGAGGCAAACCGGACGCGGGATCGAAACCTCGACATCGTTCGAGATAAGCCTGCCGGTCTTCTTGTCGATCTTGAAGACGGTGATGGAATTAGAGGTCTGGTTCGCGGCAAGGAGAAAACTGCCGCTTGGGTCGATGGCAAAATTGCGCGGCATTTTTCCGCCCGTCTTCGTGAATTCGATCGGCGTCAAGGTGCCGTTGTTCGCATCGATCGCGTAGGACGCTATGCTGTCGTGTCCCCGGTTGGAAACATATAGAAAGCGGCCGTCGGGCGAGACGTGGATGTCGGCAACCGAATCTGTTTTCGTGATCTTGTAACCATCCGGCAGCGTCGACAGCGTCTGGATCTCAGTCAATTTCCCGTTGCTTGCATCGTACGCGAGCGAGGTGACGGTCATATCGAGTTCGTTGTTTACGAACGCAAATTTATCGTTCGGGTGGAATTTGAAATGACGCGGTCCGGCAGCGGGTTTGGTGGCATAGTTCTCGGCGTTAGCCGTGACCTTACCTGTTTTGCCATCGACGGAATACGACACAATGCGGTCGATGCCGAGATCGTTGACGAATAGATATTTGTTCGCCGGATCCAGCACCACCGAGTGAGCGTGCGGCG
>DAIOWA010000358.1:0-3993 GCA_036758705.1 Pyrinomonadaceae bacterium
GGCGGACGTCGAAGTCATCGTCAAAACAAAAGCCGGGAAGGAAAAGAAGGAAGGTGTCTCGATCAAGCTCGTATCGAGCCCGAACGGCTTCAATCAGGTCGACAAACGCTGGCTGCGGCAATACGTAAAGCTTTGGTCGATGCCAAAGGATGTCGAGGCGGCGTTGAAACTATTCCTCGGCGAAGTTCCGCCGGATAAACCGACGCGAGTCGCCAACCGGATGTTCCTCAACGAACTCGATCCCGCCGCTCAGAAAGCCGTCGTCGATTTCTTTACCGCGAACAAGGACCGCATCGTCTCTGACCTGATCGCGGGCGACGGTATTCACGCTGCGGGTTGGATAATGGTTGCTTTCAAAGCAACGTCGAACACCCGCTGGGCACTTAAATCCACCGACGCGGCCGCCGCGTTCTTCGGCGAAGGGAAGGTCGAAATCACCCGTGCCGGCAACCTGAAGATAGGCCGCGTGACGATGCAGCGAAAAGGCGGCGACGGCGGACGCGAGACGGCCAAGATGCTTCAGTTCAAGATCAACCCCGCGCTTCTGATTCCCGGCCAATAGGTCTACTTTTCGCCCAACGCGTATTCGAATTCGTAGGAATGCTTTCCGCCTTCGATAACGATCTTGAACTTTCCCGAGATCCCAGTAAGCTCGCCGGTTCCCGAATCGGGAACGACGTTAATATCCATATTGTATGCTTCGCCGCGCATCGTTCCGGAATGCTGGAGCATGAACGTCCCCTTCTTTCCGTTCAGGGTGCCTTCGAATAGTTCGAGAGCGACGTAGCCGCCGGAACCTTTCACAGCCGTCATCGCCGCAAGCATCTGCCCTTTGCTCGTGCCTGCGAGATCGCCGTGAAACGCTTTATCGAGAAGCATTCTGCCGAACGGCCCGCCGCCTTTTTCTTCCGGGTTCTGAGGACTTACATTGACGTCAAATTCACCGCGTGCGTGCATAAATTTCTCCTTAGCAGTCTTGTGTTGTGCCGAAGCCGCGAACGAAAGCAGAACGATCGCCGCGGCTGAAAAGATCACGTGTTTTATACTTAGGTTCTTCATTTTCTAGAATAATAGCGGACAAGGGACGCGACGTATTGAAGAAACGCGACAAAGTATGGTCAGGCAAAAATTAGATCCACCGCGTGGCGTTTTGAAGGGTTCCGGAGAACTCGACGGCCGCATAAAGCACGAGCGTTATCATCCGTCCGAAGATCTTGCTCCGTTCATCGAGCATTTTTGGATCGTCGAATGGGACCTCCGCGGACGGGAACCGTTCCTGGCCGAAACGCTGCCGCACCCGAGCGTGCATATGGCCTTTTATCACGACGGACGAGCAGAGATCGGCGGTCCAGCGACCGCCAAGTTTTCCACACAGCTCGAAGATCTCGGCGGCGTCTTTGCCGCAAAGTTTACGCCCGCCGGATTCTATCCATTCGCAAACGGCTCGGTGTCACGCTTCACCAATACGAAAACGAACGTCAGCGACATCTTCGGAGAATCGGGAGTTGCTCTTGCTGATCAGATCCACGCCGTAGCTACAATTGAAGGCCGCGTATCTCTGCTCGAAGCCTTCCTGCGAGCCCGGCTTCCGGCCTTGGATGAAAATGTAGCGACTATCTCGGGGATCGTATATGCGATCGCGAAAGATCGCAAGATCACGAAAGTTGAGCACTTGGCGGACCGGCACGCGATCACCGTCCGCTCACTTCAGCGGGCCTTCGCAAAGTATGTCGGGGTAAGCCCCAAATGGGTAATTCGAAGGTATCGGCTTCACGAAGCGGCCGAGCAGCTTGGAAACGGCAGGACGGTCGACTACGCGGATCTCGCCGTAGAACTCGGATATAGTGACCAGGCCCATTTCCTTCGAGACTTCAAATCGGTCGTCGGCGTTTCGCCCGGTGCGTATGCGAAAGCCAGCGGGATCAGGTGAGATGATTCAGATGCGTGCGATAGCAGACTTGATCAGCCCTGCAACTCTTCCAAACTCCTCATCGGTCACGCCGCTAACTCCCTTTCGTGTAAGTTCGTTGCTGCCGTTGATCGGTACCAGATGAACGTGCGAATGGTCGACGCCGAACCCCTCGACCAGCACGCCGATCCGCTTCGAACCCATCGCCGATCTGATCGGCGCCGCGAGCCTTCTCGACACCGACATGATCTCGCCATACTGCTTATCGGGCATATCGAACAGGTAGGGGTAGTGCAGTTTCGGGATAACCAAAGTATGTCCGGGCGAGATCGGTTTGTGGTCTAGGAAGGCGAGAAAATGTTTGTTCTCCCACAGATTGAATGCAGAAAGCTTCCCCGCTACGATCTTGCAGAACGGGCAGTTCTCAACCGGTTTCGGGCCTTTGGCCTGGGCCTTCACATCGCCCGCTACCGCCAACCCGACACCGCCCGAGATGATGAACGAACGTCGCGAGATTGCCATTACCGGTACTCTACTTTCGCGTCAGCTTGAATGAGTTCAGGAACTTGGCGGCGTCGCTCTGGTCGGCGTCTAATGCCGTCATGACAACCAACTGGTACGGCCGTTTTCCGACCATAATGATCCGCGACGTCGCAAGCCGTCCGTCAACTTGCGCCGTAAATTCCATTCCCGGATGGGTGCCAAACGTGATCTCTTTTTCGGTCAGGATCTTGGATTCCTTCCACGGCTTCAGAAAGTTGTCGCGGTTGGCTTTCATCTCACCCTTTATGTCCATCCTTTCCGGCTTTGAGTAATCGACGTATCCGAGCAGGTATATCGTGCCTGTAGCGGAAACGATATAAAGACGTGTCGTATACGTTCCCATGTCTCCGCTGCCGGTGTCCTCAGATGTCTTGGCCGTGCCCGGCATCATTACCTCAAAGCTTGAGCCTTCGGGGGCCAGCTTGACCCATTCCTGAGCGCTCGCGACCGTGTTCGATCCGAAAATGAATGCAGCAGCAAGAAATAAAAAGAGTAGATTTCGCATGAGTTGTCTTGGGGTCTCCCCGGCAAAGATTTTCGTGCCGAATCGATCCCAAGTCAACCCATTACATCGGGAAGGTATGAATTGGGGTTGTTTTAGCTTTTCTTCAACTCAGCAAGGGCGGCCAATACTTCGTCGCTGTGGCCGCTCGGCTTGACCTTCGTAAAGACCTTCACGATCTTGCCGGTGCCGTCAATGATAAACGTGTTGCGAGCCGAAAGTTTGTTGCCGTTATATTCCATCACCGAACCATAGGCAGTCGAAACGCTCGCGTCGGTATCGGAAAGCAGCTTAAAGCTCAAGCCTTCCTTCGTGCAAAACTCCTTGTGCGAATCCGCGGTGTCAACGCTGACGCCGAGAACCACAGCCTTGGCCGCTTCGTACTTTGCGATGTCGCGTTCAAAATTCTTCGCCTCGAGCGTACATCCGGAGGTAAAGTCTTTCGGATAAAAATAAAGCACGACGTACTTGCCCTTGTAATCCTTCAGGCTCACCTGCTTGCCCTCGTTCGAAGTCAGCTTAAACGTCGGAGCTAGGCTGCCCTCTGCCGGAACCGCCGTCTGTGCGTTAGATGCCATCGAAAGGAACAGCCCCAAAACGAACAGTCCAATAAATCGCTTGATCATAATTGCCTCCGTAAGATCTGCTGATGTGAATAAAATACCACAGCGCGAATAACTGGAACTCGAAACTGATAACTCGAAACTGTACAAAAATTTTCTGGCACCAGTTACGAGTTGTGAGTTACGAGTTCCCAGTTTCATTTTACCGGCTTATCACTCATCCGAAACACCAACTTCCCACCGCCTGAGATCTCCGCGAACGTAATATGCCGGCGGTTCAGCGGACGGCCGTTGAGTTCGACGCTGGAGACGTAAACGTTCTTGTCGCTCTGGTTCACGGCCTCGATGTTCAAAACCTTGCCGTTCTCTAATTTCAACGATGCGGTCTTGATCACCGGGCTTCCGAGCGAATATTCACCCGAACCAGGAGCGACCGGATAAAAGCCCAACGCGGTGAACAGATACCACGCCGACAT
>DAIOWA010000359.1:0-3991 GCA_036758705.1 Pyrinomonadaceae bacterium
AAATTTGTTGGAGCCGCAGCCGCTCCTGTAGTTTTCTTCTGTGCAGTTACAAGTGCCGGGGCTCCGATAACAAATACAAAAATAAGAGCGGCCGCGGTTATGTGTTTGATTGCGTTTTTCATTTAAGAAAAGGGGTTTATGTATATGACGCTATGCCGCACGACGAATATTTAATTGCTTCATCTTTGTGCATAGAGTGCTGGTTTTCATATTGAGCAGCTTAGCAGCACGATTCTGCCTGCCGCCGGACATTTCCAATGCCGATTCGATCAACTGGATCTCAAACCGGGCGACGTTCTCATAGAAATCGATACCTTTTTCGGGGTCGATGTTCACCGGCATCGTTCGAAGCGAGGCTTCGTGCAATAGCGAACGAACTAGCGACCTAAGGGCATCCATTCTATCAACGAACTCCGTATTACCTCTGGGTGCGAAAATATGGGTTGCCATACGTACTACCTAATTATGGCGGAAACCCAAGCGGTAGCGAGGGTGCCTTTCGATTGCGGATTTGCGAATGCGGAATGCGGAATTAAATCCAGATCCGAACTCTCAAATCCCAACTCCGAACTTTCAAATCTCAAATCTCAAATTTGAAATACTCAAAATCCGAAATCCGAAATCCCAAATCTACCGATTCGTGTTCCGGCCCTTTACGTTCCCGCCACGGCAATACCATCGGGCCCGTTGCCCGTCACGACCCGGCCCGTGACCTCGCCGGAGTCGAGATTTACCTTGAGTACCGCATCCGGTTCGGCGGCCGTTATGTAGGCCGTCTTGCCGTCAGCCGAAAAGGCGATGCCCATCGGTGTACTCTCAAGCTTGAATCTTTTTACTTCTTTCCGAGTCGCCGGATCGATGATGACGACCTCTTTCGTCGGGAGCATCGTACAGACGACCCACTTGCCGTCCGGCGTGAACCGCACGCGGTACGGACGGCCTTTCGTATCTATCCTTGCGACCGACTTATACGTCACCGCGTCCACCACCTCGACCATCCCGTCGACGTTCAATCCGGTCCAGACCTCTTTGCCGTCGGGTGAGATATCGACAGCTTCAGGCTGCTTGCCGACACCGACGTGGGTGATCTTTGATGGCCCGGGGTTTCCGGCTCCGTTAGCAAATTCAAATATCGATACCGAATCCGAACCGATGTTGGCGGTCGTAAACTTCTTCTGATCGGCGGTGCCCGCGACCATGTGCGGCACGTTCTGCCCTACGCCCATCAGCCAATCGACCTTGCCCGTCGCCGCATCCAAACGCCCGAACATCCGGTTCGCCTCGGCGGTGAAATACAGCTTATTCCCGATCAGTTGTAAGCCATGCGGCCTTATCATCGGCAGCAGGTCGACACGCTTCAACTCCTTCGCCGACGCGATATCTATAATAGAGATGGAATTCCCCGGCGTCTGGTTACCGTAATTCGCAACAAAAGCCGTGTTTCCGTCCGCCGACAACACCACCTCATGCGGCCCGTCGCCCACCGGCACCTTCCCCACCACCGTCATCGTCCCCGGATCAATGATCGCCATGTTCGCCTCAGCCTTGTTCAACGCCACCAACACAGGTTTCACCTGTCCAATGACGATCACATAGCTCTTAAACACGAACATTATTCCAACGACCGTAAATGCCAGGATGTTTCCGATTCTCTTCATAATGGACGAAAGTGTACCACCGGTTTGACCGTATTGTGATTATGGTCACTATTTTTTGAATAAAATACGAGAATGTGACGAGACGTTATCAGGTGTGACGAGAGGTTGAAATCGGGCGGAAAGGGTTGAAAATGCGGGCCTGCACCTTCTTAGTTTTGTGTGAGAATCGTGAGGACAGCATCGTAATTTGGCAAGAATATGGAATCCTCCCAGATTTTCTCATTTCCACTACTGGCGTCGTTCAGCCATGAGTCAGCAAAGACATAACCTTCTCTTTCACGGGTTTCTCCGGTTGACGATGAAAGACCCGCTGCAAATGTATTGGAATCGAGTCGGCCTGTCGGAATGAATTTGTGAAAATTATCGTTTCGCTTTACCCAGCGTGAATAGTTCCCGGAACTCCAGACCAAGGCGCTTGCTTCATCCGTAACGCTGACGACTTTGAGTGCCGCCGCAGTCAACGATGTTCCAAACTTAGCGGCTAATTGGCTAGCTAACGCGATAGTTGCTTTCCTGTCCCGAACGATCTGGTACACGAGTCGTGTTGGAAGTAGTAGCTCAGACGCTACTCGGTTCGCTTCTTGCTCCTGCGGTGAAAGCCGGAAATCGTTCGATTCGATCTCGCTGGACTTGCAGCTGATCTTGCCATGCCCCGGCAAGATATAATGTCCGACCTCGTGAAGAACCGTGAATCTTCTTCGGCCCTCATCAGTGATCGAGTTACTGAGAACGATCACTCCCTTTGAACGATCGAGCCGGCAAACTAAGGCTCCTTCGAACGAATCGACGCTGTCTTCTCGAACTGTCAGTCGTAGGGCTGAGAGGATCGCCTGCAGGTCACCGGCTTGGTCCAGATTAAGATTGGAAAGCAGGAGCCGCGCGTAGTCTTCGGGTTCTTTGTTTAGACTTCCCATTAGTACGCTATCGTTCGTCGTCCAGCTCAGCTTCAATACTATCAATCAGATTCTGGTCGTTTTCCGTAAGGTCTCCGTCTTTCCCGCGATACGCCTGAGCCTTCGTGTGGTTTGGGAACAATCCTGCCGTTGTATTATCGATGATGCTCTTGATCCAACCTTCGGGTTTAACCGCTTCGGGCGAGCGCGCACGATTGTAATTGGTCATATCCCTTAGGAAATATTGTAGATTTTCCTTCTCGGCTTCATTCGTTCCAGTTTGATGGTAGTTTCGTATCCGCTCCTGCATCATCTCCCTCATTTTCTCGAGGAGGGGGTCGCTGCTGAGTCCGTGTGACTGCAATATCTTCTCGGCTGTTTCTACGTCAATGTCTGTATCGTTGCCAAGCAGTGCGTCACGTACTTCGTCGGGTTCAGGGTCGGGGACGTTCGTCAGTCGTCTTCCTTCGTTTATCATCTTTGTGTCCTTTCCAGCTAAACAGGCAGTTGTTTGGATGCCTGTTTTTCGCGTCGCGAATGCCGATATCGTAGCTTTCGCTGCATATTGGTCACTTCCTGCGGTGTCACGTTCAGCAGGTCGGCAATCTCCCGTCGTTTCTTAATGTCGAGCTCCGTCACAGCGTAGATGAATTCTTTGAGCTTGTCGTCTCCTTCCGCAAGTTCGTAGAGGCGGAGTTTTACGCTCTCGTCCTCGAATCGCGCGTAGACCGTATCGCTAACCTTTAGGGCGGGGTGCTCGTCGCCGCCCTTCTCGGCGCCGTCAAATGTGAAGTTCGTGCGGTTGGCGGCTGATTTGATTAGGTCGAGAAGGTCATGCTTCATCGCCACTACCGCGATCTTAAACAGTTCCTCTTCAGTCTTCGCTGGGCCCGTCTCATGGTACTTCTCAAAGACGTCCACCGCCGCGATCGCGGCAAGATCAAACGCATCGTGGGCATTTATGACGTCGGTACGCTCTTGCGCGAACCATCCGAGGGCTATACCTAAAAGCCTGTCACCAAACGCTTTCCAATCGATCGAAGGCCGATTATCCATTCACTGTTGAAAGTTAAAGCGATTCAGGGGACGGAAAGTTACGAAAAAAAGATAGAAAAAAGTTTCGTAATTTTCGCACCTCTCACTCGCTTTAATAATGAGCGGGAAAAATTCCCGAATTCCTTCCAACGATGACACGGGTGGATCGGAAGGGGAGGACTTTAAACTGCTCAGATTCTAATTTAATCGAGGTCTCGAAGACAAGATGAAGGAAATTGAAAATGAAGAAGTAAGGCAGGGCAACGATGCACCTGCAGGTGGCCCTGGCGAAAACCAGGGCAGGGTGGAAATCACCATTGACAATAATCCTTTCCGTGTGCGGAGAGGGCAGCACCAAGTGTCGGAACTCAAGCAAATCGGCAGCGTTAACCCGGACTATGCATT
>DAIOWA010000360.1:0-3990 GCA_036758705.1 Pyrinomonadaceae bacterium
AGGATGAAGGATAAAGGATAAAACCCTGATTTTACGGTGGCTTTCGCCTTTATCCTTTATCCTTCATCCTTCAAATGTGGCACGTGCCACATTTTGAGATCGCGTCCCTGAGCGGTCTGAAGAGGGCGACAAAGACGATGGATCTGCCGGTACCGAATACCGCCTGCGGAACTTTGAGCGAAGTTTAAGTGATGTTTCTGTCAAGTTTCAGACTTTCATCACTCCGCCCTCAGCCGTCCCGGTCATCCGTGTCCCAACGACCCCGACACCACCGGCCCACTCCGACGCCGACATCCCGCCGCCGACCCACTCCGTGGCCTGCTCCGAGCCGCTCCGACGTGCTCCGACGCAATATCCGACCGCCCCGACACCACCGACCTTGCTCCGGCACGATCTTTAACGCAGAGGCCGGAGAGAACGCGGAGGATCTCTTCTGAAAAACCCCGCGGACTTGGCGGTCTCTGTGCTTAAACCTGCTTCAATGCACGATGGTCGAGTTGAATTTTATGCCCCTTACTAACGCGCGGGCTCCTGCACTACGACCGCGATGCTCGCTCGTTGACGAAGAATCCGGTCGCTATCGCTCGTGGTTCTGACCGGAGGCCAGTCGCTATGGATCACGGTGCTGACAGGAACCCGGTCGCTGACGCTCGCGGTTCTGCCTAATCGGCAAGAACTCTGATGCGGTCAGGGGGGAGGCCGACCATGCATTCGTCGCCGGGGTTGAGGCCGATTAGTCTCGTTACCATGGCTTGGAGCTGGAGGCCGGAGCAGTCCAGGGTGACGTAGGTCGAGGGGCCGGAGAATTGGATGTCGGCGATGGTGCCTTTGAGGAGGTTGTCTTCTGGGAACGACGCACCGAAGCTGAGGACGACTTGTTCGGGGCGGATGGCTAGAAACGCGTTGCTGTTGATCGCGCCGAGCCCGCGGAGTTCGGTCCGCTGCGTGAATAGTCGATGCTCGCCGGCGATGGTTTGAAATTCGGGCAGGTCGGCTTTCGACGATGTGAGCCTTCGTGCCTCGATCAAATTACAGCGTCCGGTGAGCGATGCGACGAGGCGGCTGGCCGGTTCGTGATAAAGTTCGCGCGGTGTACCGGTTTGCTGGATATAGCCATTCGCCAGGATCGCGGCCCGGTCGGCGGCGAGCAATACGTCGTCGAAGGATGTCGTCGAGAAAATGACCGGGTCTTTTCTTTCCCTGAACGATCGGGCGAGTTCGCGGCGTTCGTTTGTGTCTAGGCCATTGAATGGCGAATCCGCGAAGAGCGGACCGCTTGATCCGTTGATCTTCGAGCGGTCGAACATCATCGCCCCTGCCACTGTCTCCGGACGGAAAAGCCGTGCGATCAGCGATGCCTTGCTGCCGCCGAACAGGGAATCGTTCGATATTTGTTTAAGAAGTTCGCGTTTGCCGGAACCGTTCGGGCCGAAGATCGCGAATACCTCGCCGTCCGCCACGTCGAACGAGACATCGCGATAAAGCCACTGATTTCCGCTGCGTTTTGATTGATTATCGACCTTGATAGGCATTATTCGGGAACTTTGGGCCGGAGATAGCGTGCAAAGAAAAGTATGCTGTTGTCATCAATTTAAGGCAAGTATAGACTTTAAATGTGATGGCGAAGAAAGAACGCAGCATACCGAGAAAGATCGCACACGCCGCGGGTTGGCAGCTCTTCAAACGAGGGGCGAAGATGCTCCCGTTCGGCGGTACGGCTGTTGCCATCATTCTGGTCGGCAGCGATATTAAACAGAAAGGTGTTGTGAACGGCGTAGTTAATTCGGCGATCGACGCCATTCCTTTTGTAGGGCTGGCGAAGAACGGTATCGAGATCGTTCGCGGGAGAGATTTTATTCCGGACAAACCGGAGAAAGAGGAGAGCAAGAATGGACAGAAGACAGCTTGAGGATGGGTCGGGCTCTGAGTTGAGCGTTAAGCCCTTACTGACGTGCGGGCTTCTGCATTCTGAGTTGGATGTTACGCCCTTGCTCACGCGCGGGCCTGTGCATTCTGAGTTGAGCGTTAAGCCCTTACTGACGTGCGGGCTTCTGCATTGTTTGGTGGTGTTGCTTTCCATCGGACTGTTCGCGCTCGATACGGACGCTCAGACGAACCGCCGCAAACCGAAACCTACCCCGACGCCGACTCCGGTAAGGACGACCGAGCCCGCGGTCATCAGCCGTGCGGACGATTATCCGACCGTGGTGATCGAACCTGTCCCGACGCCGACCGATCAGGGCGTTCCAGCCACGTCCGATGTGACGATCGAGGAACTTCGCGAACGTCTGCTGCAGCTTGAGGCGAGATCGAACAAGAAAGATCCAGAGCAAAAGCAGCGGCAGTTAGCGTTGAACCTCGACATCCTGACAAAATCGGAACAGCGTTCGGACGGGCTTCGCAAACAGCTTTTCGAGATGATCGAAAAAGAAAATTCGATCCGCGGGCGGATGGATCAGATCGACAATGACATCAGGCCGGAGTCGATCGAACGAGCAACGGCGACGGTCGGTTCGCTAAGGCCGGAGGAATTGCGCGACCAACGGCGAAAGTCGCTCACGCTTGAGAAGTCGAACCTGCAAGTACTGCTGACCGCCGTGCAGAAGAATCGCTCCGACCTCGAGCTAAATCTGCAACGCTCCGACGCCCTCGTCGAAAAACTGCGTGTCAGGATCGAGAAAGAGATCGACGATGCTCTCTCAGATGGTACCGAAGTCCCGGAGAAAAAACCGATCGAGTAATTTCTCGTTTAGAGTGCAAGCTTTAGCTTGTGGTCGGTTGTCACGAGACGGTTTTTGGCAACGGAATACAAGCTAAAGCTTGCACTCTAAACTACCGGTCGGGTTTCTTCCTTGACCGGTCGATGCAGTTTCGAGCGATCGCGATGACGGCGAGGGTTCGGTAGTATTTGTCGTCGATCGTCCTGGCATTCGACAGCGGAAGGCTGAAGTCGGTCTTGCTTAGAGTTGCGAACGTCGTTTCGAGATCGTAACCGGGCGTACTGAATGATGCTCCGAAGCTCATATCCTTTACCTGAATATAGCGAAGCAGATACTTGGATTGAAGGTCGGCATCCTTTACGTTGTTGATGACATTCACGGCATCCGAAAGCTCACTGATCGCAAACGAGTGGTTGAGCTTTTCGTAGAGGTTGGCGAGTCCGAGCAGCGCCTGAGCCTTACCAACCGAATCCTCGGCCCGTCGAGCAACCTTACCGACGTCCGCAAGAGTCTGATAGGCTGTCGCCGAATCGTTGATGTCGGCGAGTTGTTTCTCCGCTATCTCAAACCAAAGGATCGCCTGGTGCTCAAGCTCGGGTACTTTTACCGCATATTTCTGCGCATCGGCGAACCGCTTTTCCTTGGTCGCAAGCTGCGAGCGTTTGAACCAGAAGTAGTTCATCGAACCAACTCGTCCTTCAGCATCGGTGATCTTGTCGAGCCACGGTTCCAAGATCTTAAATTGCTCTTCCGTTTTCAATCCGCTGATAAGTGCGCGCAGTATCATTGCGTCAGTGAGTTTTCCTTCGCTGTCGGCCTTTTCCAGTTCCTCGATCCGGTCTTCGAAGCTGGGGCCAAAATCGGATCCCTGTTTATCGAGATCGGAGATCTTCTTCCTGTCGCTCTCACTGAGCATTGCCATTCCTTTCGCAAGAGCGCTGTTCAATCTCGGCAGCATGGCGGGGAAGGTCTGGATCACGATCGGCTGCAACTCCCGAAGGGCAGTCACGATATAGGCTCCCTCGCTCGGGAGCCAACTGTCGCCCTGAGGCAGATTGAAGTTTGCGGGATCGCTTGCGAACGCGTCGGACCGGCGCAGCATTAGATCGATAAAGCGAGCCTGCAACTGCGGCTTCGGAGTCAGGCCTTCCGGAATATTCAAGATGTACTGCGACCTCCCGTAGCCGAACATTCGATCGCGGGCGAACGGGTAGGCGGAAAGATAAAGAACCTGTCGCGGAGCCGCGTTTGCGTGGCTCGCGATCAACTC
>DAIOWA010000361.1:0-3986 GCA_036758705.1 Pyrinomonadaceae bacterium
TCGACAATTTTGGCTGGGAGCTCCGCCGTCGAGCCGTTTTCGGTCCGATCGTTCGGTTGGATTCTGACCCACGGCCGCCGAGCGGAACCGCTCGATGGTCGATAACGCTGAATACGAGTGATCCGGCTGATGCGGCGCAGTTGACGGGACTAACCGCTGCAAATTTCTCGCTGGCGACTGCCGGAGGAGCAAGCGGAACCATCACTTCCTTCGTTGCGAACGGATCTGGTAACAATTCGTGGACCGTAACGGCAACGCTCGGGGCAGGAACGGGAACGATCGGATTGAACTTCTCGAGCGACGCTGCGCTTGCGACCGGTGTCGCAAACTCGATTCCGACAGCCGGCGAAGTCTATAACATTAGTGCGGGCCCAACTCCTACACCTACACCCACACCGACTCCAACTCAAACTCCTACACCGACCCCAACTCCCGACCCCACTCCTACGCCAACGCCGGATCCAACTCCTACTCCGACGCCGACACCGTTACCGACGCCAGACCCGACGCCAGCATTAGGCTCACCTGCGATCCTGTTCGTCAGCAATCGCGACGGCAACAACGAGATCTATCGGATGAATGCGGACGGGACGGATCAACGCCGGCTCACCAACAGTACGGAGAGCGAACCGTTTGCTAAATGGTCGCCGACCGGCGAGAAGATCGCGTTCCTTCGAGTGCTGAGCGCGACCAATTCACAAATGTGGACGATGAACGCCGACGGCAGCGATCAGACGATGGTCTCCGACGCGGATGGCATCCATCGCATCTGGGGATGGTCGCCGGATGGGCAGAAAATTCTCTATGCGAGGAAGGGTGATGGCAATTCGTTCCCGCTATGGACAATGAACCTCGACGGCAGCGGAAAGGTCCAGATCACGACACCCGGCGATCTGGAAGATCACAATGCCCGATATTCACCGAACGGATCCACGATCGTCTTCGCACGGTGTGTAATGCCCGGAGCTCTTTGCGATGTGTGGACGGCCGGCGCAGATGGCTCGAATGCGGCCAATCTCACGTCCGACAACCCGGCAGGCGATGACGACGTTCCAAAATTTACACGCGATGGAAGGATCATTTTCGGCCGGTCCGACGCTCAAGTGACATACAACACATGGGTAATGAACCCCGATGGAAGCGATAAGCAGCCGCTGACGAACGTCGCTGCGGGACAATCACTGATCGCGGGAGAGGTGTCTCCGACGGGGAACAATGCTGTCCTGCAATTTCGAGGCGGAGCGTTGACCACCAGCGAACTCTACCGAGCAAATCTCACAACGGGCAACGTCGTAAACATCACAAACAATTCTGTACTCGATCTTGGAGCCTTCTGGTCACCGGACGGCAGCAGGATCGCGTTCCAAAGCCGCCGCGATGGCAGCGCCACCGATGACCTCTATTCGATGAACTCGGACGGAACTGACCTTCTTCGTCTAACCAATAACACTTCTGGAGAGTTTCTTACCGACTGGTATCGGCCTCGATCGACGATGTTCGACTTCGACGGCGATCGGAAAGCCGATCGTACGGTCTATCGGCCTGGTGAGGGGAACTGGTATGTGTATGGGTCTGAAGAAGGGTACACGGGGGAGACTCAGTGGGGGATAGAGACGGATAAGGTTGTGGCGGCGGATTATGATGGGGATGGTCGGACGGATCATGCTGTTTATCGGGATGGGACCTGGTGGGTGATGGGCTCGAACGGCGGGGCTAGTTCGGTTGAGTGGGGAATATCTACCGACGTTCCTGTGCCGGCTGATTACGATGGCGACGGGAAGGCTGATCTTGCGGTCTATCGCGACGGGACTTGGTGGATCTTGTACGCGAACGGCAGCGGGGCGACCTGGACGGAGTGGGGGATCGCGACCGACATCCCGGTTCCGGCTGATTACGACGGCGACGGGAAGGCTGATATGGCAGTCTATCGCGACGGGACCTGGTGGATCTTGTACGCGAACGGCAGCGGGACCAGCTCGACCGAGTGGGGGATCGCGAGCGACAAGCCTGTGCCTGCCGATTACGACGGCGATAACCAGGCCGACCTGGCGGTTTATCGAGACGGAACGTGGTGGGTGATCGGCTCGAAAAGCGGCGGAGGCAGTTGGACCGAGTGGGGCATCTCAACCGACAAACCCGTGCCGGCCGACTACGACGGAGACGGCAAAACAGACCTCGCCGTCTACCGCGACGGCGATTGGTGGGTGCTCAACAGCAACGGCGGAGCATCCTCCACCAACTGGGGCCTCGCCACCGACATCCCGATCCCGCACCGGCAGCCGTGATCGGGGATCTTCATTTCTGTTCCTTCCTGTTCTTCTTGTTCAGTGGTTCTCCGGAAAAACCACAGAACAAGAAGAATAAGAAGAACCGAACTGAATAAGATTCCGGCGGTGTCGGGGCGGTCGGATATTGCGTCGGAGCACGTCGGAGCGGCTCGGAGCAGGGCTCGGAGTGAGTCGGCGGTGGGATGTCGGCGTCGGAGCGGTCCGGTGTTGTCGGGGTCGTTGGGACAAGGATGAACGGCACGACTGAGGGCGGAGTAATGAAGTCTGCAGAGCGAGTAGAAGCTCGACAGGATTCCAACATTGTGCTGGTAGAGATAAAAAATGCGGACGAGTACAGATACGTCTTGTATGGGTCGCCCTGTTACTCAAAGGGAGAAGTTCCAATGAAAACAAATTAATTGACTCGGAGTAGGTTTATTACGTTAATCCGATTCCACAACGATCTAATATCCTGCAGATCACCGCTGTAGGCTTTTCCAAGCTTCAAACTCGCTTGGACGAACTTTGTACCTTGCAACGTTTCCGTCATGGAGGCTGACGATCTCGTTTTCGATCAAATTGAAAAGAGCGTCGCGGTCACTCTCCTGAATCGCGTGTGTTTCAATCAGATCGCGAATCTTTTGCACGACCTGATCGCCTTCGACTTTTTCGAGGATTATCGTGCGAATGATCTCTTGTACCGCTTCGCGGTAGCGAAGCTTAAGCAGATTGGGTTCGCCCATAGACTGCTGCACGGCGGTATACCGTCTCGATGAACGGTTGTACGCCCAAATGTATAGGTCGCGGATCAAGCTTATGTCATTCTTTTCATATACGCCGAGAAGGGCATGGACATACGCATCCTTATTTACTTCGACGAACGACAGCGGCCTCAGATTTTTCCTGACCATTGGAATGTTCGCGACCAGCCGAGCGGTTCGTTTGTTCACGTCTTCAAATGCCTGCAGGTATGACAGATGAACGATCGAGAAAAGGGACTGCTCGAATGGGTCTTCGATCAGGTTGAGCTTTTCTATGAGCATGTCGAAACACTCCTTGATAAGATGCGGATTCTCGAGCGGGATATACGTCGATCCTCCGATCCCTACGCCGATGGATCTCAGGCGTCCTGAAGCGGCCGGATCGTTGAGTAGGTTTTCCGACAAAAGAGCATGAATGCTGCAGACCTCGTGTGCCGTGATCTGTTCATCGTCTGCGGATTCGACAATATATTCGATCGCGGCTTTATGGTTGAGGATCAT
This sequence comes from Pyrinomonadaceae bacterium, assembly GCA_036758705.1. Taxonomy (GTDB): domain Bacteria; phylum Acidobacteriota; class Blastocatellia; order Pyrinomonadales; family Pyrinomonadaceae; genus OLB17. The sequence goes on from DAIOWA010000361.1 coordinate 3,530, forward strand.
CTGAGCCTCGGCCGCGTTTTTATCGGTTGCCTCGTGCCCCAATTCTATCAATCGTTTTGTTTCGAGCAGTGAATAGGTGTTACCCTCCAGCCGGCTAGAATTCCAGGATAGATCTATCAAAAGCCGATCCAGAATGTTTCGCGCATAGGTGCCCGCCGGGCGAATTACGGTCTCTACCTGTCCTGCCGCGTGGAGTTTTTCACGTTGTTGGGACTCGAGATAAAAAGTTTCGTTCGGTACGTACGAGCGCAGGAATTCCCAATCGTAACCAACCGGGCTGCGCTGAGTCAGCGGACTGGAAACATAATCATATAGAGCCCTCGATACGGCCGAGATCGGGATGCCGTTCAGAGCCTCACCCGGCTCTTTCAGAACGCCGTGTATGTCGTTGGCTGTCTGTGGTTGAGTCTCTGGTCGCTCGGCAGCAAGAACATACACGCGGGACCGGGCCGACCCC
>DAIOWA010000362.1:0-3976 GCA_036758705.1 Pyrinomonadaceae bacterium
AACCGAAGGAAACACCTGCAAAGGAAGCGCCCGCTTACGAATCAGCCGCTTCAGGCGAATTCGATTTTGGCGCGATCCTCGAGCAGTTCGAACAGGAACAGACCGTTTTTCACAGCGGCGAGTTGGTCGAAGGCAAGGTTGTAGGCGTATCGGAGCACGGAGTGCTTGTCGATTTCGGATACAAATCCGAAGGCATCATTCCGACCGAGGAATTCGCACAGCCGCTCGAATCGTCAGTGGCGGTTGGTGACACCATTCAGGCTGTCATCAAGCACATCGGCGGAGAAGCACCGCCGACCCTCTCGAAGAACGACGCTCTCGGCCGCCGTGTGTGGACCGATCTCGAAGAGGCTTTCAAGAACGACGCCCCTGTCCGCGGAATGATCACGGGCAAGATCAAGGGCGGCTTGAAGGTCGATCTCGACGGCATCGAAGCATTCCTTCCGGGTTCGCAGGTAGATTCGCGTCCTGTTGGCAACCTCGACCCCTACATCGGTACGGAGATCGAGGCGAAGATCATCAAGTTCAGCCGCCGCCGCAACAACATCGTGTTGTCGCGCAAAGCTATTACGGATCTTGAGATCAACGAGCAGAAGAGCGCGACGCTCGAAAACATCGACCTCGGCCACATCGTCGAAGGTACGGTCAAGAATCTTACCGAATACGGTGCATTCGTTGACATCGGCGGTATCGACGGACTGCTCCACGTGACGGATATGTCGTGGGGCCGCCTCCATCATCCCGGCGATATGTTCAAGGTTGGCGATCACGTTCAGGCCAAGGTTCTGAAGCTCGATCGCGAGAAAGAGAAGGTTTCGCTTGGCTACAAGCAGCTTCAGCCCGATCCGTGGTCGACCGTGATCGAAATGTACGCGGTCAACTCAAAGCTCACCGGCAAGGTTTCGTCGGTCACCGATTACGGTGTGTTCGTCGAGCTCGAGCCGGGAGTCGAAGGCCTGGTTCACGTTTCGGAGATCTCATGGGCAAAGCGTTCGGCGAGTCCGAAGCGAATGTTCAATAAGGGTGACGAGGTCGAAGTTCAGGTTCTCGGCGTTGATACAGAAGAGAAACGGATCAGCCTCGGTATGAAGCAGCTTCAGGAGAATCCGTGGGATACCATCGGAGCCCGCTACCCTGTCGGCACGAAGATCCGCGGAAAGGTCCGCAACATCACCGATTTTGGTGCGTTCGTTGAGATCGAAGACGGCATCGACGGACTCGTTCACGTCTCGGACATCACCTGGGCCAAGAAGGTCAAGCATCCGAAGGAACTTCTCAAGAAGGACCAGGAAGTTGAGGCGATCGTTACCAACATCGATTCGCGCGGACAGCGTCTGTCGCTCTCGATGAAGGATCTCACGCCCAGCGCGTGGGAGAGCTTCGTGGCTACGCACCGTGCAGGCGACGTTGTCCGTGGTAAGGTTTCACGCTTCACGAGCTTTGGCGTATTCGTCGAACTCGGTGAGGGACTCGAAGGGCTCTGCCACATCTCGGAACTTTCAGACGAACGTGTGGACCGTCCGGAGGATGTCGTCCAACTCGGACAGGAGGCAGATTTCCGCATTCTGCGTATCGAGAATGTTGATCAGAAGATCGGTCTTTCGTTCCGTGCCGTCGGCAAGGATGACGAACCGGTCGTCGATAGCCGCATCTACTCGAGCGAGGCGAAGAGCGGTATGGCAAGCCTCGGCGAACTCGCGAACCTCCTCGGCGGCGAGGCTCCTGCTGAAGAGCCGGAGCTGAGCAAGGAAGAGAAGGAAGAAGCGAAACGGCTTCGTAAGGAGCAGGCTCGACGTGAATACGAAGAGACTGCTGCCCGTGAGGCCGCGGCCGCCGAGGAAGCTGCAAAGGCTGAAGCTGAGGCTGCGGAAGCAGCAGCGGCTCAGGCTGAAGCAGAACCTGCGGCTGAAACCGCTGAAGAAGCTCCGGCTGCAGAAGTAGAAGCGCCTGCTGCGGAAGAAGCACCGGCTGCAGAATCCGCTGCTTCGGAAGAAACAACGACGGAGGCAGCTGATGAAGCTGCCTCTTCGCCCGAATCTTCTGCTCCCGAAGCGGACGCACCGACGGCTGAGGCCGGAGAGGCGACCGAGGAAGAATCGGAAAAGACTGCCGCTTAGTTGTTTGTCAGATTTGAGCTAAACGCTCGCTGTTCAATTCATTCGAAGAGGAAAACGGAAATGACGAAGGCCGACCTTGTTGAACGAGTCGCACACGAAGCTGAGATGACGAAAAAAGACGCCGAGCAATTGGTGGAGATCGTTTTCGACAGCATTACTGAGTCGCTCAACAAAGGTGAGAAGATCGAGCTTCGCGGCTTTGGCAGCTTCCGTGTTCGCGAACGAAACTCCCGCAAAGGCAGAAACCCCAAGACCGGCACCGCCGTCGATATCCCTGCAAAACGCGTAGCTTATTTCAAGCCCGGCAAAGAGCTGAAAGAACTTATCAATAACGCCGAATAGCCCGATTTGTCCTAATTAACTGATTCACTCTCCGATCGCGTAGGTTTCCTTGGACCGATCGAAAGCCTCGTCCTCGATCTCGCCGCCGGGTGAAACGGGAATGTCGGCTGTATCGGCATACTTTATCCCTGTCCGCGTTGGGTAACTTCCCGGACATCGATCTGAGCCAAACCGCATGACGATCAGCGTCGGTACCGTCGGCGAACGAATTCGACTAAACGAAGACACTGGAAGCCGCCGATTAGCAGCCAAGCAACTGCCGACGTCCATTTTGCGAAAAAATATATCACCGGCTCTTCGAACCAGAGTATGATCTCTGACCGTTGATACCGAACGGGAAGCGAAATTACGCCGTTCTGATCCATTGCGATGGTCAACTCGACACCATCTACCGCGGCATGCCAGTACGGGTAATAGAAGGTTGCGATTCGGAGTTCGACAGGTATTCCCTCATGAACAATGAATTTCCGTCTCGTCGGCTCCCATATGCTTATCTCAACGCTTCGTTCACCCGCTGATACTGGCATTGTGTTCCCAAAAGCTCCGGACTTAGCCCAAATTGGCCACCAAAATTCCGAAGCAGGCTCGGACTGAAAATCACTCACCACGCTGTTGAATTCTTCTTGCTGAAACCTGCCCGGCGCCGCCGATATTACGCGGATGTCATACGCGATAACGATCAACATCAATGACAGACACGCTATAACGGCTGCTCGACTTCGCAGATATCCGCCCTTCACGAGGAACGCGAACGAAACCGAGAATGCCGCCCCGGCAAAAACCGAGGCGACCGAAAGCCAGCGCCACGGAAATTGCAGCCTTTGGAGAAATGATAGGTTGAGCCAAAGAAATTCACTCGGTCGGGCCAACATTAACAGACAGAAAACAGTCGTTAGACTCAAGGCTATAAGCACTCGACCGGCGGGCGGTGTCAGAGAACTACGTTCCTTCGCGAGCAAAACAAGAAAAGGCATTAGCAATGTCGATGTTAGGATCACCATAACATCGAAGTGGCGGTACAGATTCTGAAGATAGCCGGGCAAATCGAGGCCGTTAAGAGAAAAAGGGAAAAGTATTAGATTTCCGTCTGAGAGTGAAAGCCAATAAATGGACTGGGCATGTGAAACCCAATCAAGTTCGATCACCACCCGAATCCAGTAAAAAGAGGTCAAAAGAGAAGCGAGAATTCCCGCGGTGAGAACCTGAAAAGCGGTGATCCTCCAAAGGCGGACGTCGACCACCAACAGGGCATAGATAAAAAAGCACAATGTCGCAATGATCGTAAGGGGGAGATGCGTGAGGATCAGCAGTGAAAATGACACCGCGAATAAGACAGTGTTCGCGAAGCCACGCTCGCGGCATATCCTTGTCAAATAAAGGAGGCAGAAAGGCAGGAAGGCAGTCGCCGCGAACTCGGCGTAGAGGAAAAATCGGTACATTTCAGCAAGATGAAAGGGCGCTGCGGTATAAAATACTGCCGCTAGAATGGCGACCCGAGGACTTCCCCACTCTGCGAC
>DAIOWA010000363.1:0-3969 GCA_036758705.1 Pyrinomonadaceae bacterium
ACTACGCAATAGATAAAGATTTTTTCGATTTTCTTTGGAGGAAAAACCATGACTTTTTTTGCCAGCCTTTTGGGCTTGTTGATGTTCTTCGCTGAGGGAAGCACCAAGATCTCTTTCGGTATTTACGATATCGCCAAGAGTCTTACGATTCCCGGTTGGATCGTTATCATCATCCTGTTGATCGAATCAGTTTACCTGATCGCGGTCGGGATCGAGCGATGGCTCACGTACAACAAGGCCCGCCAGCAGTCGCGTGCATATGCACCGAAGGTTGCACAGGCCCTCAAGAACAGCAACATCGACGAAGCTATCGCGATCAGCGACAAGCACAAAGATTCGCACCTTGCGATGGTCGTTTCGTCTGGCCTGAAGGAATTTAGTGCTCACCAGGGCAACACCGAGATCTCGGCTGACGAGATGGAAGCGTCGAAGCGTGCTCTTGAGCGTGCTATCGCTGTTAAGACCGCTGAGCTGAAGCGCGGACTTTCGGGTCTTGCTACCGTCGGTTCGACTGCTCCGTTCGTCGGACTCTTCGGAACCGTTGTGGGTATCATCGGTGCATTCGTCGCTCTTGCGCAGGCTGAGAACGCCGGTATCGGTGCCGTTGGTGCTGCTATCGCTGAAGCTCTCGTCGCTACCGCATTCGGTATCGCCGTGGCCGTTCCGGCTGTGCTGCTGTTCAACTACTTCACGAACAAGGTCACGAGCTTCGGCGTGGAAATGGAAAACTCGGCCTCGGAATTGGTCGACTATTTCATCAAGCAGCGTACGAAAGCTCTCAAGGGCTAGTTTGACCGAGTTTAGTTTTTAGAAGGGAGAATTATTGCCATGGGCGCAAAAGTCGGTGGAACCGATGAATACAACTCGGAAATTAACGTGACCCCGATGGTGGACGTTATGCTGGTGCTGCTGATCATCTTTATGATCGTCACGCCGCTGCTCCAACAGGGTGTCACCGTCAATTATCCGAGGGAAATGAATTCGCCTGAAGAGGACGGAGAGATCACTAAAGATACGTCTGTCGTGATCTCGATCCCGGACAATAACAACTTCTATGTCGGCAAGGATCAGTATCCGCTGGATGGTCTTGGTGAAAAGATCAAGACGATGATGCGGGACAAGGCTCCTGATAAACGCATCGTTTATATCAAGAGCGGAGTCGATGTCGAATACGGTACGGTCGTCAAGGCGATCGATACGATTCGTAAGCAAGACATCGATAAGATCGGACTTGTCGCCGATAAGAAGAAAGGGGGAGCCGAGGCGAATTGATCTCGCGGGCCGGGGCTTGAAGTCACGGCCCAAGGATAAGGAAAGTTATGGGAATGTCATCAGGTGGCTCGAAAGACGGAGCCACACCAAATATTAACGTAACGCCGTTGATCGACGTGCTTCTGGTTCTTTTGATCATCTTTATGGTGATCACGCCGGTCAAACCGAGCAAGTTTGAGGCGAAAGTTCCGGCAGAGCCGAAGAATCAGCAGAACCTTGAAGTTAAACCAAACCCGCTTACTCTTGTCGTGGCCATCAATGGGGCTACGAAAGGGATATCGCTGAATAACAACGCCGCCGGCGATGTTAGCGACGCGTCTGCATTGACTGCCCAGTTGCAGGACATATTCAAGACTCGCGAAGCGAACGGCGTATTCCGGGAAGGTTCAAACGAGATCGAAAAGACGATCTTTATCAAGTCTCCGACGTCCGTGAGGTACGGGGATGTTGTCAAGGTGATCGATGCCGCGAAAGTCGCGGGTGCGTCGCCGATCGGGCTTCAGATCGACGACCTTAGTGCTAACTGAATAAATCTGGTGAACAAAGGCGGCGGATCGCATGAACCGTCGCCTTTCACCACAATCGGAGTCTAAATAATGAGATTGTCTCGTTTAGGGTTATTATTTTTGATCGCCGCCAGTGTGCTTGTAGGCTCAAGCTGCGGCTATTACAGCCGGATCATGTCGCGAAAGGACCTCGTTGACGGATCAATGGCTTACAGGGAAAGGAAGTTTGCCGAAGCCGAAGAACTCTTCCGTAAGGCGGCCGGCCGTGATCCGCAGGGCACGACCGTAGAAGGCAAAACCGCGCAAGTATTTCTTGCTCGTACTCTTCACTCCCGATTCATCGGTGATCGGCAAAAAACGGAATTAGCTGAGGAGGCGATCAGGGAATATCAGAAGGCCTTGACGCAGAATCCAAATGATCAAAGCTCATATAAGGCAGTCGCGAGCTTATATGAGAATCTGCAAAAGCCGGATGACTGGCAGAAATGGGTAACGGAGCGTTCTACCAATACGGGGATCGACGCGCAGTATCGTGCTGAGGCACTCACCGCACTCGCGTCCAAGCAGAACACCTGCTCGAACGATATCAGCGATACTGAAGCAACCAAGAAGACGGTAAAGGGGGCCGACGGTAAGGAAGTCTACCAGTTCGTCAAACCGGCTGATGCGGCTCAGTTCGATAAGATGAAGGCCTGCGTTGCGAAAGGCCAGGAGTTGATCGAGCAGGCTGTGGGGGCTGAGCCGGATTCAGTCAAAAACGCGAAGACAGCGGATCTCAAGACCCTGACCGACGAACAGCTCAAGCAGTTGCTTGATTCGGTAAAGATCTTTGAGTCATCCCGCTCATATCGAGCGAGTATCGCGATACAAGCGTCTAGGCTGGCCGAAATGGAGGGCCGCAATGCGGACCGCGACAAGCTAAAGGCCGACGCAGATACCTATCGAAAGGCCTATACTGATCTGAGTGAGATCAATAGAAATATCCAGAGTGAGATCGATGCGCGTCGTGCGGCGGCTGAAGCTAATGCGAACGCTAACGCTAACGCGGCGAAGAAGTAGCGTGTAGATTTCAGGTAGGTTGGGCAATGCGATGTTCGTTGGAAAACGGACATCGCATTTTCTCTCTCTGTAGCATTGATTCGTTCGGTAGAATAGTTATAGCGACTGATGATCCGTATCGAAGACATTATTGAGAAGGTTGAGGCGAATCGGCCCAATTCGAACATAGAATTGATCCGCCGGGCTTACCTCTTCTCAGCTCTTCATCACAAAGGCCAAAAGCGGGCCTCTGGCGAGCCGTATCTGGTCCATCCGCTCGAGGTAGCCGATATCCTCGCTGAGATGCGATTGGATGAGGTTAGCGTGTCCACAGGACTGCTCCACGACGTGGTCGAGGACACGTTGGTCGACTTGGATACGATCCGTAACTATTTCGGGGACGAGATCACGCTGCTTGTCGACGGCCTTACCAAGATCGCTCACATCAGCGACCTTTCGAAAGAGCGTCAGCAGGCGGAGAATGTTCGTAAAATGGTCCTCGCGATGATCACCGATGTCCGGGTCGTGCTGATCAAACTCGCTGATCGTTTGCATAATATGCGGACGATGCAGTTTCTTAAGCCTGAGAAACGTGCCCGCATCTCACAAGAGACGCTCGATATCTATGCCCCGATCGCCCATCGGCTTGGTATGGGTAAGCTTCGAAGTGAGCTAGAGGATCTTTCCTTTCAGAATCTCTATCCTGACGAGTACAAACGGCTCGCCCGTGAAGTAGACGCTAGGCGTCCGGAGTTGGAAGCCGCGCTGGAGCGGATCAAGGAAACGATAACCGCCAGGCTGAGTGAGAACGACGTGCCGATCGTTGCGATCGAAGGACGAGTAAAGCGTCTCTTTTCGCTCTGGAAGAAGCTCAAGAAACAGAAGATCGCGATCGAGCAAGTATATGACCTGATCGCAACTCGCATCATAACGCCCAACGATCGGAAATATTGTTATCTGACGCTCAGTGTCGTTCACGACATTTGGACGCCGGTGCCTGAGCGCTTCAAAGACTGGATCGCGATCCCGCGAGACAATCTGTATCAGTCGCTCCATACGTCTGTCATCGGCGAGGGCGGTCAGCCTTTCGAGGTCCAGATCCGAACCGAAGAGATGCACCACATCGCCGAGGAAGGCGTGGCGGCTCACTGGA
>DAIOWA010000364.1:0-3959 GCA_036758705.1 Pyrinomonadaceae bacterium
CCTCATCGCGCTTGCCGGTAATCCTAATGCCGGTAAGACGACTCTTTTCAATGCTTTAACAGGCCTTGGTCAGAAAGTCGCGAACTATCCGGGCGTCACCGTCGAACGCAAGGAAGGTGCGTGGACGATCGGTGACATACGTGCTCGTCTGATCGACCTTCCCGGCCTCTACAGTCTCGACGCCACCTCGATCGACGAGCATATCGCGAGCGACGTACTTCGCGGTGAGGTCGCGGGATTATCCAAACCGGACGCAGTCGTTGCGGTCGTCGACGCCACGAATCTCGAACGGAATCTCTACCTCGTAACGCAGCTATTCGAATACAACGTACCTGTTGTCGTCGCCCTGACAATGATCGACGTGTTCGAAAAGCAGCAGCACGAGATCGATATCGATAAGCTTTCTACATCGCTCGGCGTGCCCGTGATAGCCGTAAATGCATCGGCGGACCGAGGCATTGAAGAACTTGCGGAGGCCGTTTCCGCGTCGTTAACGAACACCCGAACGGCGAAGTTCTCGCTCAACGGCGAGGGCGAAAACGCCCGCATTTTCGCACGATACAATTTCATCTCGAACGCCCTACAGGAATCGGTCGTCCACAACGATCAGGCGGCCCACGGGATCTCGGAAAAGATCGACCGTATACTTACACACAAATTCTTCGGCCTGCTGATACTGGTAGCAATTCTGCTGCTCGTATTTCAAACGATATTCACATGGGCAACAGTCCCGATGGACCTGCTGGAACAAGGCTTCGGAACTATTGGGGACGCGGTCCGAGCGGGTCTGCCGGAAGGAATACTATCCGATCTGGTCGTGGATGGGATCATAGCGGGAGTCGGCGGAGTCCTGGTATTTCTGCCTCAGATCCTGCTCCTGTTTTTGTTTATTTCGATACTCGAAGACACCGGATATATGGCCAGAGCAGCCTTCCTTATGGACAAGCTCATGAGCCGCGTCGGGCTCCACGGCAAGGCGTTTCTGCCGCTGATGTCGAGCTTCGCCTGCGCCATTCCCGGGATCATGGCAACCCGAACGATCGAAAATCAACGCGACCGTTTCGCGACGATAATGATCGCCCCGTTCATGAGCTGCTCTGCTCGGCTGCCGGTTTATACGCTGATGATCGCTGCATTTTTTGCGGGTCAGACTGTCTTGGGATTCATTTCCTTGGGCGCCGTGTTGATGTTGGCAATGTATGCCCTGGGGATATTCGTCGCGCTGATAGTAGCCTTTATCCTCAAACGAACTGCACTCAAATCGCCGCCGGCTCCGTTCATCATGGAACTCCCGCCCTATCGCATGCCCAATCTGCGGACCGTTTTCCAGAATATGCTCACGCGTGCGTGGCTGTTCGTAAAACGTGCGGGGACGGTGATCCTCGCGATCTCGATCATCCTCTGGGCATTGATGTACTTTCCCCGCGATGCGAGTAAGAGTGACGCGTTTACGCGTTCGCAGGCAGAAACGGCTGAAGCCGTCACTCATCCGGAGAGCGAACAGCTTCGGAACAGCTACGCCGGAAAGCTCGGACACGCTATAGAACCGGTCATCCAGCCGCTCGGCTTCGACTGGAAGATCGGGGTTGCGCTGATCGCAAGCTTTGCCGCGAGGGAAGTTCTGGTCTCGACATTGAGCATCATTTACAACGTCGGGAAGGACGAGAATGAAGAATCCCCGACGCTGATCTCGGCTATCCGCGACGCGAAAAATGAACAGGGCCAAACTGTATGGACGCCGCTGACGGCACTCACGCTGATGGTTTTCTTCGTCCTGGCGATGCAGTGTATGTCAACGGTGGCGGTCGTCCGGCGCGAGACAAACTCGTGGAAATGGACGCTGTTTATGGTGAGCTATATGACCGGGCTCGCCTATTTCGCCGCCTTTCTTACTTATCAAGGCGGAAGATTACTGGGGTTTAGTTAAGATGGACGGACAAACGATTGTAGTTGCGTTGATCGTTATCGGAGCGGCGGCCTATTCGGGTTCGCTGCTTTGGAAGCGGTTCCGGTCGTTCTCGGCGAAAAAGTCATGTGCCGATGACTGCGGCTGCTCGGCGAAATCGGGAAAACCTGTGCAATAATCATAATTTGGCCGAAACCCCAAAATTTCTAACCGAAGGCGTGCGAGCGATGTTCCTATCGACGCTCGCCTTTTCTTTGGCAAATGTTCTGGTCAAGCAGGTCTCACACATTCCCGCTATGGAGGTCGTGTTCTTCCGATGCTTCTTCGCGACCGCGTTCTGTTTCGTTGGGCTCTATCGTGCGGGAGCCGACTGGAAAGGATCAAACCGCGGGTTGTTGCTAGCAAGAGGCCTTTTTGGTACAACGGCTCTCTACTTCTTCTTCATAACTGTCCAAAATACGCCCCTCGCGTCCGCAATGACGATCCAATATCTGTCGCCGATATTCACCAGCGTCATCGCGATCGTCATACTGAGTGAGAAGGTTAAGTCTTTGCAGTGGCTGTTTTACGCGATGGCGTTCGGCGGAGTCCTGCTGATCCAGCAGTTCGATTCCCGAGTCTCGCCATTTTATCTCGGGATCGGCATACTCTCCGCGTTCTGCTCCGGCGTGGCGTACAACCTCGTCCGGCGGATGCGTGAGCAGGAACATCCGCTTACGGTCGTGCTGCACTTTCAACTTGTCGGCGCGATAGCAGGATTCGTCAGTCTCTTCTTCGCGTGGAAGATGCCGCAAGGCTGGGATTGGCTTTGGCTATTTCTGATCGGGGTGTTTTCGCAGCTCGGCCAGATCTTCCTTACCAACGCTCTCCAACGCGAAAAGGCCGCGGGCGTCGCCATCATCAACTACTCGGGCCTGATCTACGGAATCTTTTTCGGCGTGTTCGTCTTTGGCGAACAGCTCTTTCCGGTTACATTACTCGGGATGCTCTTGGTTGTCGGTGGAGTGTTGCTTAGCATTTTCTACAGCACACGTGAGAATCGCCGACTCGCCGAACTCGACGTAACGCAGGCTTAGAACCGATGTCAGAGACCGCGAAAATATCCGCCGCGATCATAACCGCAAGCGATTCCCGAACCATCGACGACGACGTGTCGGGCAAGCGATTGAAAGGCCTTTTGGCGGCACATGGAGCGGAAGTCGTACATCATTCCGTCGTACAGGACGACGTCGATGTGATGCGAGGGGAACTGCTTTCATTAACAGAACGAGACGACCTCAACCTGATCCTGACAACGGGCGGCACAGGACTTGGACCACGCGATAATACGCCTGAAGCGACGCTCGCGGTGATCGAACGCGAGGTTCCTGGCATAGCTGAAGCGATGCGAAGGGAAACGGCCGCTCAAGCTCCATTTGCCATTCTTTCGAGAGGCGTTGCGGGGACGCGAAATGGAAAGCTGATCATCAACCTTCCCGGATCTCCAAACGGTGTTGAGGAGTGCTTTGCGGTCATCGCTCCGATTCTCGTACACGCGATTCGAATGGTTTCAGGAGATACAAAACACTGATATGAGACAACTCCTCATAATGTCGCTGATCGTGATTCTCACCGCGTGTCCGATGTACGGACTCACAAGTGTATCTACGCCGGTAACGGTCGAAATCCTCAACACCTCAGAGAAATTTATCCGCACCGAACTATACTTCGGACGAAACATTCCGACTGGTGGAACAGTGAGCGAATCCGTTTGGCAAAAGTTTGTGGATGAGGTCGTCACGCCGAGGTTCCCGGACGGTTTGACGGTACTAGACGCCGACGGCCAATGGCGTGGGAAGGACGGCTCGATCGCCCGCGAGGAGAGCAAGGTTATCGTCCTGCTCTATCCTCGCAAGAACCGGAAAACGATGAATGCCAAGATCGAAGAGATCCGTGCCGAGTACAAGAAACGATTTGCTCAGGAAGCAGTGATGCGGATCGACGTCACAAAATCGGTAGAAGTGAGTTTTTAGCAGATGTATTTCCGGAGTAACTAAGAACGAAAAACTAAAAG
>DAIOWA010000365.1:0-3949 GCA_036758705.1 Pyrinomonadaceae bacterium
CGGCATTTGTTTCGAGGTCTATTGATTCCAACGACCACGTCTCGTCGCCCTCCTCATTCCGGGTCCGAACAAAATATACTGACTTTCCGTCAGGCGAGAAGTGCGGGTCACGAAAGTTCATTTTTCGGGCGTTTTCGAACGGGACCTGCAGGATCAACTGCTCATTGCCGCCATCGCCGGTATTAACGGAAAGGACCTGCGGACGATCACCGTAGCGAACTAACAATAACCTTTGACCGTCCGGCGAAATGCCGCCGATATCATTTACATTGTCGACAAGTTTTCGAACCGGGCCGCCAAGAGAGGAAACGCGGAAGAGAGTTCCTTGAGTTGCGGCCCTTTCGGCGGTTAGGTAAAACACCTGTCCACCGTCGTTCGAGATCGCGAGTCCGCCCCAAAAATTAACTCGCTGCGGCGGTACGATGAGCAGCGGATTGCGGTCATCGATCCTGCGCAGCCAAAGTGATCGGGTTCCTTCCTGTTCATAGGTCGCATAGGCGACTGACCTGCCGTCCGGGCTGATCTGCGCATATCCGACGTTGTCGGCGTCGGAGAATCGCCGCATTCCCATATTGTCGAAACGGATCGGGAAACGATCTTGAGTGCTCGGGAAATACCACCACGCTCCAACTGCGAGGGCCACGACGATAAGAGCGAGGGGGACAAGCCAAAGTTTGGATGGCGAAGTTGCTTCGCGGTAGAAGCGGCGGGCGAAGCTATTCACTGAGACCCCGGCATCACTCGCCGCCTTAGTGTCCTTCAGGACCGAACAGATCTCGCGAGTTGACTGGAAGCGTTCGTGCGGCAGCTTCTTAAGGCAGCGCGCCACCATTTTTGCGACTACAAATGGGACGTCTCCCCGCTGAGCGGTAATAGGATCAGGATCCGCATGGATCACGGCCTTTACGATCGACCCTTGCGTCGGCCCCCTGAACGGCCGTTTGCCGGTCAGAGCTTCATACATCACAGTGCCAAGGCTGAAGATATCACTCCGAACATCAACCTCAGCTCCTTGTGCTTGCTCGGGTGACATGTAGGACGGCGTGCCGATGATCTGCCCTGGAGCGGTTATATCGTTCGCGAGTGACGCACTTCCGATCACGCTGCGTTCCATCTGGGCCAGCCCGAAATCGAGGATCTTCGGCGTGCCGTTGCTCGAGATCATTATGTTTCCGGGCTTGATATCACGATGAATGATCCCTCGCTTGTGCGCGGCGGCAAGTGCCTGAGAGATCGGTTCGAACCAATTGAAAAAGATCTTCAGATCGAGGCCGCCTTCGGGAATGAGCTTGTCGAGCGTCTTGCCTTCGATGTACTCCATCGTGAGGAAATGGATGCCTTCGGATTCTTCGACTGAGTAAACCGTCGCGACGTTTGGGTGATTAATGTTGGCAGCGGCCTGGGCTTCATTGCGGAACCGTTTCAAGAATGAAGGTTCACCAACGAATGAGGGCGGAAGTGTTTTGAGAGCTATCTTGCGTCCGAGTTTCGTATCGGTCGCGAGATAAACTTCGCCCATACCACCCGAGCCGATCGCTTCCTCGATCCGATAATGGCCGATAGAACTGCCGGGAGAAAGAGCCGCAATGTGATCGGCAAAATCGGCGACAAAGTTTCCCGCGACGGGTTCGGAGATAAATTTTCCCGCACCTTCCCCGGCCGCGAGAAGAGATTCGACCTCGGCGCGAAGACCTGCGTCATCGCCGCACGCTTCGCGCAAATACGTCTCGCGTTCCGCGGTATCCATTCCTGACGCGGAATTGAATATCTCGCCGACCTTTTCCCAACGCTCCGGTGTCATTGATTCGATCGCCCTACAACAGCAGGACTTCCATCGACGCTGAGCAGAACTGCGTCAGTAAGCACCCGCAACCTCACGGCAGCCACTCTTGTCTTGTCACGCGAGAAGCTTAGGTCAACTATATCGTCCGGCTCGGTCGATAGCAGAAGCCTTGGTTCGCCCTTGTCCGGGTCGATCTGAAATACCTTTTTTTCCAGGGCGTCACCTCGCTGTGATTCCTGATAAAACAGGCTCTTCCCATCCGGCATCCATTTGAAGAACCAAGTCGGTCGAATATTAAGGGTCGCTCGAGGCGTGGTCGAGTCTACGTCCCGTACGATCACCTGCATCGGGTCGGCATTGTCGCCGCCACGCGTATAGGCCAGATGCTTTCCATCAGGCGACATCGCCCAATAATAGGTGAATGCATCCGGCAGATAGTCCAAACCCGTCACAGGCCCACCTTCCACCGATACCTGTCCCATTGGGGCCGATCCTTCGTTATACCATCGAAATACGACGGTCGTTCCGTCCGCCGCGAACTGCGGAGTCTGTGTTATGCCCGGTGCGTCCGCAAGAAGGATCTGATTTCCGCCGTCAATATTCATTCGCCAGATCTGGTTATAGCCGGCCCGCTTTGATGTAAACACTATGTATCGGCCATCGCCCGATACACGCGGACTCCCGTTGTCGGAGTCCGGCGGGGTCAGTTGAAGGGCGTTCTTGCCATCGGCATCAGCTATCCATACCGAGACGTGGTCGTTCTCCAGGACATCGAAAACTATGCGACCGTCGGGCGTCCAATCAACCACAACGTGAGCGAGCCTTTCGCGAGTGATCGGCGACATAGATCTAAGATCATTCGCGTTTCCGACCCAGATCCGCGATTCGTCGATACGCTGCACAGAAACGATGTTGCGGCCTTCGCTGTCGACGCTTACCCCCGAGTAGCTGTTAAGGTCATTTGTTATCCGCGTTACTTCGCCGCCGGGAACCCCTACATGAAAAAGTTGCCGACGATTCGACGTGCCATCGACCGCGTTCATCAACAAACCCTTGCCGGCGTCGAGCACCGCAATTGCGTCGATCCGCTCCTTTTTTCTGACGATCTCGCGCTCATTTCTTGATTGAACGTCATACATCGCAATCGACCAGTTTTCGACCTGCTTCAGCTCGCGTTTGATGTAGAAGATTGACCTACCATCCGGCGAAAATCGAGCCTTTCGGATGATCGACTCACCCTCCAAAGCTCGGATCACTTGTTCGTCGCCACCATCCTCGGCGTTCGTCGAGATCAGCTTGGAGTTAGTAACGTTCACGGAAGTGTCCGGTGCCGGATCGCCATACCGTACAAACAACAGCCGCTTTCCGTCCCGCGACATATTGCCGAGGTGATTCACCTTTTCTGTGATCCGCCGCGGCGACTGTCCGCCGAGCGACGGAACGCGGAAGAGTGTTCCGTGAGTTCCGAACCTCGGGGCTGTTATGAAATAAACGTATTCGTGATCGTTACTGAAAATGATGTCCCAATAATGAACCTGCTGTGATGGAACGATCTTGATCGCCGTCGCATCGCTTACCCGCCGCATCCACAAGGCGCGACCGCCGTCGTCTTCGTATGTAACGTAAGCAACCGAACGGCCATCGGGTGAGATCACGGATAAAGCTACGTTGTTGGTTTGAGAAAGTTTCCTGATCGAAATGGCATCCAAGCTAAACGGATTCGCCGATGATTGCCGCGAGAAAAGATACCAACCCCCGAATGCAAGTACGAGGACAAGCATCGCAGTCGCGATCCACCAGAGCTTCGACGGTGAGGTTGCCTCTCGATAAAAACGGCGGGCGAAACTGTCCATCGAGACGCCTGCATCGCTTGCGGTTCGAGCTTCCTTAAGGATCGAACGGATCTCCCGCATCGACTGAAACCTTTTTCCCGGCGATTTTGCGAGGCATCGATCGACCATTTTGGTCAAAGCCAGCGGCACGTCCGCTCTATGCTTTGTGATCGGATCCGGATCCGAGTGAACAACCGCTTTTACGATCATTCCCTGGGTAGCTCCGCGAAACGGCCGCCTGCCCGTGAGAGCTTCGTACATCACCGTGCCGAAACTAAAAATATCGCTGCGAATATCGACGTCCGAGCCTTCCGCCTGCTCGGGCGACATATAT
>DAIOWA010000366.1:0-3947 GCA_036758705.1 Pyrinomonadaceae bacterium
TTAGCGATGCAAAATGTTTCGACATTCCCGTTTCATTCGAGGCAAGAATGTTTACCGTAAAGCGGCCCGATTGTTCAAACGCGTGATGGCTGCCGGTCGTTTTTTCGATGCAGATCAGGACGAGCGGCGGATCAAGCGACACCGAGCAAAACGCCGATACGGTGATGCCAAACGTCTTTTCCCTCGCATCCTTAGTGGTTACGACGGTGACCCCGCTAGCGAATCGGGACAGGGCGGAACGAAAATCGGCTGACGAAACGGGCATCGGTGTAAAAGGTGAATCTACCGTATGGCCCGCGAGAATCAAAATTGCTCGACGCGGGACGATAAAAGATAATCTCCAATGGATGCGCGATCTAAAAGAATTCTTTGCTGAAGTAACGGCGCTAGTAAATGCGGAGCTGGACTGGCTGATCCCGGGGACCGGGCCCGGACCGGAGAGTCTTCGAGCGGCGATGCGTTGGAGCTTGTTCGGCGGCGGAAAGCATTTTCGGCCGGCATTGGTGTTTGCGGTGGGCCGAACATTCGGGGCGGCGGATGAACAGCTTGTACGAACCGCCGCGGCTATTGAAATGATCCACACATACTCGTTGATCCACGACGATCTCCCATCGATGGATGACGACGATCTGCGTCGCGGCCGTGCGACTTGTCACGTAAAGTTTGGCGAATCGACGGCGATACTTGCCGGTGACGCTCTTCAGGTCTTGTCGTTTCAGGCCATCGCGGAGGACGAACGATTGACGAAGGAAACCCGGCTCGAACTGATCGCGGGACTCGCCAGGGCTTCGGCAAAGATGGTCGTCGGCCAGCAACTGGATCTTGAGGGCGAGGGGAACGATCTCTCGCTCGACGAGATACGGAATATCCACGCCAACAAGACCGGTGCCTTGATCGCGTATTCGGCGCTCGCCGGCGGGTTGATCGCGGGCGTGGATGAAGCGACGCTCGAAAGGATCCGCAAATTTGCGATGGATCTGGGATTGCTCTTTCAGGTTACGGACGACCTGCTGGATGTGACGAAAACCACGGAGCAGCTCGGAAAGACGGCCGGTAAGGATCAGGGGGCGGGGAAGGCGACGTTTCCGAGCAGTATCGGCATCGCAGGGACGACGCAATTTGCCGCACGTACTTACATCGAAGCGGTGGAGGCAATCGAACCGACCGTTGCGGACACGTCGCTGCTTAAGGATATTGCCCGATTTCTGCTTGAGCGGGAGTCGTAACTATTGGTGATCTGCCGCACGCGTCATTAGTGCCAAGGTTTCCGCAGGTTTGTTCGCATAGTAGCCCGGAAGCATATCTTTCTCTTTCATGCCTTTCCAGATCTCGTAGCTTTTCTTAAAGAACGCCGCCGCCTGGGTGCGATCCTTTTGATGTTCGTACGCTGATCCCATCGAGCTATACGTGTCCGCGAGATTGGCGAGATTGTACATATCCCGCCGGTTGCTCTCGGTCAGATCCTGCTGAAGCCGCTCGGCCATTCCAAAGCTTTTTAAGGCAGCCGCCGCATCGCTTCTAAGAAGGCCGATATTCCCGACGTTCCAATAAAGCAGAGCAAGTTCCGATCGGGCGAGCACGTTTTTAGGATCGCTCTGAGCGGCTTTTTCGCAGATCGCGATGCCGCGGTCGATCTCCTGCTGTCCAGCATCGATCGCTCCGGTAACCGCCTGCAGCCTTCCTGCATTTCCAAGAGCGATCGCGAGTACGACCTCAGCCTGCGGTTTTTGCGGATTTCCCGCGGCGAGCAATTTCTCGCACTCCTTGAGAGCGTTCATAAACGCTTCCAAGGCTTCCTGTTTGCGGCCTTCGAGTTCGTACCGCTGACCCAGACGTCTATACGCCATCTGAGTAACGCTGAGGATCTTTTCATTCAAACTAATGCCGTCAGCATCTGCTACGTCGTTCGCATCGGACTGTGTTGTCGAAGTGGCGAGCGTGATAGCCTTGTTGTAGCGGTCCATCGCCTCGGCGACGTTGCTGTCAGTCTTCGATACGAGCAGGTCGGCGAGTTCCTGATTGAAGCGGGCGGCGGTTACACGATAGACAGCGTTTGACGGATCTGCCGCTGTGAGGCCTTCGAGAATTCCGGTAGCGCGAGCGCAATAGGTTTCGGCGTCGGCAAAGTCGCCGGAGAATTGCGCAGATCGAAAGAGCTTGCTGTTGAGCATCGCTGTCGCATAGCGGTTGTCGGGGTTCGCCATTGGGAATAGCCCTTCGCGGATCGTCAATGCTTTTTTATAGCTTTCTACTGCGGCCGACGTTTCGCCAAGATTCGGGCCCAATGGATTTCCCTGAACGTCGCCGATCCGTTCATATCCGGCCGCGAGCTCGGTTTGCAGCGTCATATCGTTTCCACCTTCCGCCGCGAGCTTGTCGAGATATTCAAGGGCCCGGGCGACGATCGCCTTGCGGGCCGGCGTCGATCCCGGAAGCTCTCGGATCGAGTCGTGCACGTCGAATATCAGCGAGTTCGCGAGTGAGCGTGCGTCAGCAAGTCGAGCCTCCGCGACAGCACGTTCCCGATCCGCCCGAATGGCCTGCCATGCAGCTACCGAAGCCGTGCCGATAAGAAGCAGGGCCATACCTGCGGCGGCGGTCAACGCCGTACGATGGCGCTTTGCGAACTTGCCTGCTCGATAACGAAGCGTGTCGCCGGTCGCTTTTACGGGAAGCCCGTCGAGGTAGCGCTGGAGATCCTCGATCATCTCCTGGACGGAGGCGTACCTGCGTTCGGGGTCGCTGCGTATTGCCTTCAAAACGATATTGTCGATATCGCCGCGAAGAGCGTTTGGGTCGGGTACGCTCCGGCGGGTACTATGCATTCGATGCATGTCACCGGTCTCGTGCGCGGATCCGGGCGCTGTCGCTTTGGCATCGGCTGATGATCGGGTGCCGTCGAACAATGCCGCGACCGATGGCTTCGGCGGCTCTTTGGTTCGGATCGCCTCGGCGAGAGCGACGGGATCGCGGCTTTCGTTTTGGAACGGTCGAACACCGGTAAGCAACTCGTATAGAACGACGCCGAGGCTGTAAACATCGGTCAGGGTGGTCGTCGCCTCGCCCCGGAGCTGTTCGGGTGAAGAGTATTCGGGCGTCAGGATCCTGAACTGCGTCGCGGTGACCGTTTCCTCACTAGACTGCCAGTCCGGCGCGAGCAGCTTTGCGATTCCAAAGTCCAGAAGCTTGGGCTCGCCGCTTTGATCGACAAGGATGTTCGATGGTTTAAGGTCGCGATGAACGACAAGTTTTTGGTGGGCGTACGAGGCCGCGTCGCATACCTTTGCGAACAGAGCGACGCGCGAGCGGGTGTCGAGGAAACGGTCATCGCAGTACGCACGGATCGGACTTCCGTCGACATACTCCATCACGAAATACGGGACACCGGTTGAGGTCGATCCGCCGTCGAGCATTCTGGCGATGTTCGGATGTTCAAGTGAAGCGAGGATCTGCCTTTCGACCAGAAATCGGCGGAGGACGACGTTCGAATCCGTGCCGCCTTTGATCAATTTCAGCGCGACCCGTTGTGAAAAGCCGTCGCCCATTCGTTCGGCTAGATAGACGGTTCCCATACCGCCCGAGCCGAGCTGCGAGATGAGCTTATAGCCATCTATCCCCGTAGATTCGATGTCGTCAGCAAGTACGGCTCCGCGTTCGACGAGGTAAGGATTCTCAATGAAACTGCCCGCATCGGCGTCGGCCGCGATCAGGCACTCAACCTCGGCTCGGATATCCTCGTCGAGCCGGCTGAGATATTCGGCTAACTCGGGCCGGTCGAGATCCAGGGCGGCGGAGTAGGCGTCTTTGATCTTTTTCCAGTGGTCGGCTTCCATTTTTACTTTACCTGCCACTACGCGAGAAACATCCGTCGAAAGGCTCAAAGGCCGTTCACGCGATCGTAGAGCCAGGCCCGGGCCATCGACCATTCGCGCTTTACCGTCGCCGGC
>DAIOWA010000367.1:0-3931 GCA_036758705.1 Pyrinomonadaceae bacterium
CCACAGAGCAAGAAGAATAAGAAGAACAAGAAGAAAGAACCTCAAACGACCAGCGAATGTTGCCCCTAGTCATAGTCAATCCCAAGTCAGCGTCCGGTGCGACGCGAAATAATTGGTCGGGGATCGCAAGCGATTTGCGAACGCATTTCGGGGCGTTTCAAGTTGCGTTTACAAAAGGCCCGGGCGACGGTGTCGATCTCGCGAAGCGTTCGGCGATCGAGGGGCGCAAATTGATCATCGCTTGCGGGGGCGACGGGACTATTAACGAGATCGCCAACGGCATCATCGCGTCCGAAACCGATTGTGAGCTGGGCATTTTCCCGTCCGGAACCGGCGGGGATTTTCGACGAACGCTGGGGATTCCCACCGAACTGCGAGAGGCTGCTCGGGCATTAAAGGAAGGCCGGACAGAGGCCATCGACGCCGGTCAGGTCACTTATCGGAATTTCGACGGCGAAGAAAAAAGCCGGTACTTTCTCAACGTGACATCATTCGGCCTCGCCGCTGCGATCATCGAACGCGTGAAAGGTGCGAACGCGATGAACTGGCTGCCGCTCGATACGATCCGCGGCCGTGCGAGCTTTGCTCTATCGACGCTTCAGGAAGTCGTCGGCATCGGCACGACTCGCGTTCGCGTGAAGATCGATGACGGTGAAGAGCGTCCGATCGCTACGGTAAATTTCTGCATCGCAAACGCCCGATACTTTGGCGGCGGAATGATGATCGCTCCCGAAGCGAAACTAAACGACGGCTTTCTCGATGTCATCAACATCGGCGACATCAACACCGCCAAGATCATCCTCAACGCATACACGCTCTATCGCGGCACCCATCTCGACCTTCCCGAAGTCGCCGGCACCCTCGCCAAACGCATCGAGGCACGTCCTCTCAACAACGGTGACGAGGTTCACATCGAAGTTGACGGAGAACTGCTCGGGATGCTTCCTGCTACTTACGAGCTTGTGCCCGGAGCGTTGAAGATTCGAGTTCCGCGGTAGAACGCCAACCTAAAGATGAAAGGGGCTTAGGACAACTCTAATGAACTGCCGCCGATGGTTCTTAGAAAATGAATTGCGTTTTTTGTTTACAATTCGCTAAAATCTTCAAAACTCAATTGCCGAAGTTGTGTATCACAACGCGGGGGATCCAAATTCGATTCCGTACCGTTCGGAACAGGGGCTAATCTGAAATTCAGAAGAAGACTTCTTCGCTTCCAGCCCGTCAGCTAACCTCGCAGGCAATAACGAAGAAGGACACAGTAGCCGATTCTCAAGAGAGGTCGTGAAGCGAGCGTTCTTCACGACCTCTTTGTGTATTCGGCGGTTCTTCGACCGAACCTTTGCATTCTTGGAGGCTTGATCGAATGAGAAGAATCACCATTATCGGCGGCGGTGCTAGCGGGACGTTGCTTGCACTTAACTTGCTCAAGTACAAGGGCGATCAGCGGCTTGAGATAAACCTTGTCGAAAAACGTCCGCACATCGGCAGGGGCGTCGCGTTCTCGACACAAGAGGATACACATTTGCTTAATGTGCCCGCGGCGAAGATGGGTGCCTATCCCGATGACGTTGAGCATTTTCATCGGTGGCTGAATGAGAACGGGTTGGAATATTCGCCGACGGCGTTCGTGCCGCGTCGGATCTTTGGCGAATACCTTCGCGAGCAGCTTGAGCAGGCCAACCAAAGCAAGGCTGAGAATGTAGAACTGAACATCTTTGACGATGAGGCTATAGGCCTTGAGATCGTTGAGTCACCGGGCGGAAACGCGAGTGTAAACGAGCGAGGCGATCGGGCGGCAGATAGTCCGAATTCCAATCGCCCGACCAGCACGCGCCCTGACGGTCGCGTTTCTGCCCGTAAAGCGAACGTCCAACTGGCGTCCGGCGACCATATCTATTCGGAGAAGGTCGCTCTCGCGTTCGGCAATTTTTTGCCGCCGCATCCGACGGTTCCCGATCAGTCGTTCGCCGGATCACCGCGATATTTCCAGGATCCGTGGACGGCGGAGGTTTTCGATTCGATCAAACCGGACAATGCGGTGTTGATCGTCGGCACCGGATTGTCGATGGTCGATGTGACGATGCAGCTTTACAAGCTTCATCACAAGGGCGTCATCAATGCGATCTCGACACGCGGCCAACTTCCTGCGGTCCACAAGCTCGGCCACACATATCCGGCTTTCTATGACGAGATCAAAGGAAAAACACGCGTCACCGACATTCTGAAAGCGGTTCGGGCTCATTCGAAAAAAGCTGACGCGGGCGGAAGCGATTGGCGGGCGGTGATAGACAGTCTTCGTCCGGTAACGCAGCAGATCTGGCTCGATCTGCCGCTCGCGGAAAAGAAATATTTTATGCAGCATCTGAGCCGATACTGGAACGTTGCGCGTCACCGGATGGCTCCGGAGGCGGCGTTGATCATCGACGAACTCCGCGGCACCGGACAGCTTCAGATCCTGAAAGGCCGGCTGCAAAAGATCTCCTGGGAAGAAGGGATCGGCTTCGACGTTCGGTATGCGACGATCGGGCTCGATCAATACGTCCACGCCGATGTGATCATTAATTGCATCGGATCCGAGAGCCGGTTCGATCAGGTCGATTCGCGGCTGGTGAAGAATCTGATGACTGCGGGAATGATCCAATGCGACGATCTGCGTTTCGGTCTCGACGCGACGCCCGACGGACACCTCAAAGGTACGGATGGACAGCCGAGCGATATGTTGTACACTTTGGGAACTGCCCTGAAAGGTGTGCTTTGGGAATCGACGGCGATCCCGGAGATCCGTGTCCAGGCCAGCAAACTTGCCCAAAAGCTGATCGCGGAATAGATGTCCGATTCATTTTGCAAACGCGTCATCGATTCGTTCGAAACCCGCCCGGATAGAACCGCAATGCGGATCGTCGGCGATGATGACCACGTCTACACTTTCGGCGAAACGCTTTCGAGTGTTCGTTCTGTCGCTTATCGTCTTTCGTCTGAAAACATCCAGCACGGCGATCGTGTTGCCCTGATCGGCGAGAATCACCCGAGCTGGGCTATCGCCTATCTTGGGACGCTCTTCAACGGGTCGGTCTGCGTCCCGATGGACCCGAACGGCGAGATCGAAACGCTGACCAACTTTCTCGAAAACTCCGAAGCGAAGCTCGCGTTCATCGGGTCGGAGGTCGTCGAGAAGTTTTCGCACATCGAGGAGCGGCTGGGTCGAAAGGTACCGGCGGTCGTTTGGTCGAACAACAGCGAAGTCAGCTCGAACGGATTTCAGCCGTTTAGCGATTGGGCGACATCGGGTTACCCGGAAGTTTATGCGAAGGAGGTTCCGTCCGCTGCGGGCGACGACATCGCACTCCTTATATATACGAGCGGCACGACCGGCACACCGAAGGGCGTTCCGCTGACCCACGGCAACATCGTCGCCGAACTCGACGGCGTCAACGAGGTGCTCGCTCTCGACGACAAAGAAAAGATCCTCAGTCTTCTGCCGCTTTTTCACGCTTATCTTCAAATCGTAAATCTATGGGTTGCTACCACCTATGGATGCGAAGTCGGGTATCTGAAGGAGCTTTCGCCCGCGGAATTGAGTTCGGCAATGAAACGGTTCAAGCCGACGATGCTAACCACCGTGCCGCGACTCTGGTATTTGTTTCACAAGAAGATCTTCGATGCCGTAGAGGAAAAGCCAAGGGCTGTGCAAGCGCTCTTCAAGGCGATGCTCGCAACAAACGGAGCTCTTAGAAACACTTTGGGCGTCAATCTCGGCGAGACGTTTTTCGGTCAGGTACACGAATCGTTCGGTGGAAAATTACGCCGGGCGATCACCGCTGGTTCGAGATTCGACGAAGACGTCGCCAGGGACTTTCACAATCTCGGATTTACGATCATCCAAGGCTATGGCCTGACAGAAACAAGTGGAGCGGCGACCGCAACATTTGAA
>DAIOWA010000368.1:0-3912 GCA_036758705.1 Pyrinomonadaceae bacterium
CGCGAACTCGGCCGCGAGCGGTTTGATCAGAACGAGCTCTACTATCCGCCGACCGCGATCCTCTTCGGCTCGCAGTACGTCGGCAATCTATTGAAGCTTTTCCCTAATCAACCGGACGCGGCCGCGGCCAGCTATAACGGTGGCGAGGACAATATGAAACGCTGGCTCGGCCGCAGCAAGTCGGACTATCCCGGCCGCTACGTACCCGAGATCGGCTTTGCCCAATCCAAAGATTACGTGTGGCGTGTAATGTCGAACTACCGGATGTACCAGATGCTGTATGACGAGAATCTGAGTACCCGATAACCCCTTTTTGCGGCTTTGCGTAACCTTCCTTTGATCGTGGTTAACCTAAGAAGCTCCACGCCAAGACGCAGAGCACGCAAAGAGTCGGACGCATTACATTAAGATATCTCGAAGCAACCCAGATCTCTCTTTGCGTCCTTCGCGTCTTTGCGTAAAACTTCTTATTTATGCGTTATATATCCTTGCTGTTCCTTACCGCTCTTGTCCTTGCCGGGTGTCAGAAGCCCCAGCAATCAGATTCGAACTCCGCAAACCAGAAACGCTACGAGTTCCGCGGCGAAGTAGTCTCTGTCGACAAGCTTAAGAAGTCCGCGAAGATCGATCACGAAGAAATTCCGGGCTTTATGGAAAAGATGACGATGGAGTTCCCGATCCATGAGGACTGGGTTTGGGAAGACCTTGTTCCGGGCGTTCAGATCCGCGCGGAACTTGTAGTCGATAGCTCAGCCAAAGATCCGTACTGGCTCGAAAAGATCTCGATCGTCGCCAACTCGGCTCCTAACCTTCCGCCGGTCGAAGAGAAACAGCCCGAGCAGATCGGCAAGCCCGTGCCGGATCTTTCACTGACGAATCAGGACGGAAAGAAATTCACGTTCAAGGACTACCGCGGCAAAGCCCTCGCCGTGACATTCATTTATCGAGAATGCCCGCTGCCCGAATTCTGCATCAAGATGTCGCGACAGTTCGCCGACATGGCAAATCAGATCGCGTCCGACTCGGGAACGAAGGACAAGATCCGCCTGCTCTCGATCTCCTTCGACCCGGAGCGCGATACGCCCGAGAAACTTAAACAATACGGCCTCGGCTATCTCGGCAAGGATGCTAAGGACGACCTGACCGTCTGGAATCTCGCAGTCGGAACCGATAAGGAAGTCCGAGCCGTCGCCGATTTCTTCGGCCTCAAATACGAAACCGACGCCGCCGACAAAACCCAGATCAACCACTCCCTAGTCACCGCTGTCATCGCCCCCGACGGCAAAGTAACCCGCCTCTTCTCCGGCGGCCGCTGGACGCCGGATGATGTGTTGGCGGAACTAAAGCGGACGAACCTTTAAAAATGCATTGTCATCTGAAAGGAGACAAGCTATTTTTATCGTATGAGTGTAACTACCGATACCCTTGCGATCAAAGAAATAACGAGGCAGGCACTCGGACTTTCTGCCAAGGAACGAGCGCTCCTCCTCGACCGTCTCCATGAGAGTCTCCTGTCGAACAGAGAGCGAGAGATCGAGGATGCTTGGTTGAAAGTTGCTGTCCGCCGTCTTGAAGAGGTGCGATCAGGCGCGGTGGAGCCGATAGACTCCGAGGATGTGTTCGACGAAACTCGCCGTGCTCTTCGGAAATGAAGGTTCGCTTTCACCCCGAAGCCCGTTCGGAGCACCTTGTTGCTGCCCGTTATTACGAGCAAGAGGAACGTGGGCTCGGGTCGCATTACTTGGAAGCGATCGAGCGAGCCGCACGCCGGATCGGAGATTCACCCAGATCGTTCCCCATTTACAAAGGTCCCTTTCGTCGGCTCCATGTCGGTGAATTTCCGTACACGTTATTCTTCTCTATAGAGCCAGATTCCGTTCTCATTGTCGCCGTGGCGCATCAAAGTCGGGAACCGGAATATTGGA
Source organism: Pyrinomonadaceae bacterium (assembly GCA_036758705.1). Lineage (GTDB taxonomy): Bacteria > Acidobacteriota > Blastocatellia > Pyrinomonadales > Pyrinomonadaceae > OLB17. Next base: position 1,926 of record DAIOWA010000368.1, read on the forward strand.
TTGACAGAGGTGACTAGAGACGGCGTTGAAATGAACTTCCTACGAATCCTATTCATATCATTCGTTGCGGCCTTCATGGGGCACTGTATTGCGTTCGCCCAAACGTCCAACTCGTCCAATCGGCCAACTGATGAAGTTCTCGTCAAACTCGAACAAAAGTGCCTGCCTCGGTTGACCGGAGAGATGTGGACGCTGACTCATGCGTACGAGTCAAAGGATGAAGTGGATAAGGTGCTTGCCTACCTTGCTGATATTGCAAAGTCCTCTCAGACGGTAGACCAGCGACTTGGCGGTGCAGAGAGCTACAAGAACACTTTTAGTAAGTTCCTCGACTCTAAAGACGAAGCCGTCCGGGCGTTTTCGGCTATTGCTCTTGCCTGCACAGGCGATAAATCGTTCGCACCAAGACTCGCGAAAATAGTGAATGAGCGCGACGAATCCTTTACCGAAAGATTCGCACCTGGTGCATCATTCGTGCGTGGTCGTTCCGCAGTTGCGTTAGGGTTGATGCAGGCCACTGAGTATAAATCGGATATTGCAAGGCTGCTTAAGAGCAAGAATGAATATGATCGATCTGGTGCGATTTCTGCACTCATAGAGCTAAACGCGATCGAATTCACGGGCGAGATCGTTTCCCTGTTAGCCAATAAAGACTTGGCATTTGATGACGACGACTCTCCGATCTATTTTTTGATCGAAACGAAACAGGTGGGAAAATATAAGAAAGAGATCGTTCAGGCAATGCTAGGTCAGTCACACATGAAGGTATCTGAGTCAGCTACATACGCACTGGCCGCGATCGGTGCAAAGGAACATGCTAGAGACGTTGCCCGACTGCTCAAGAATGAGTTTCGGCAGGGGTGCGCCGCTAAAGCCCTCGCCTTAATGGGCGCGTCCGAGTATTCCGGCGAGATAGCGAAGTTACTATCTGCTAAGAGCGGCCTTACTAGGAACGCCGCGATGGTCTCGCTTGCGATCTTGGACTCGAAAAAGCACATACAAGCCATCGTGAGAATTTACAACAACGACCCCAAGATCTATGTCAAACCTCAAGCCGCTGTAGCTCTTCTCCTATTGGGCAAGCCTCAATACTACCGTGAGATTAAGCTGGAAACGGCGCTGAAGGAACCGCCAAAACTTTCGGAGCTCGACTTCCACTATTTTGTCCTTGAAAAGCTAAAGCCCTACAACGAGAAACTCCTCGCTAATTTGAATTCCCAACAGACGAATCGTTGATCGCAAAACCATTTACGATCGTCCTAATCACATCCCTCGCATTCGACGAAAACACCAAAGTAGCCTCGACATCGTGAATCGGCTGTTGAGCGAAACTATCTAGAGAAACAACTGCGAGATCGGCTTGTTTGCCGGGCTGCAAGGTTCCTATCAAACCATCAAGGCCGAGGGCTTTTGCTCCACCGAGGGTGGCTGCTTCAAGAACATCTCGGGCGGTGATGAATCGTTTGCTGGTGGGACGATTCCGGGCAGAGAGGGCGGCAAATCGAGATTCTTCGAGCAGGTCGCAAATGTTATTGCTCGCTACCGAATCGCTTCCCAGCCCGACTGTAATTCCCGCGTCGAGAAACTTCTCAAACGGTGCATATCCGTGGCCGAACTTTGCGTTCGATTTCGGGCAATGAGCGATCTTCGCTCCGTTCGACTTGATCTTCTTGATGTCGCTGTCCGATACCGTCACGCAGTGTGCGAGCAGCGGCCGGGTCGAGAGGACGCCGAGGCGTTCGAGATATTCGATCGGCGTGCAGTGCGGGCTGTTCCACTCAAGCCCCGCACGGGATGCGAACCCAGCGAATAACCCCCCGCCACGCTGAAGCAGGTCATCCTCGTCCGACGATTCCGCCGCGTGGATCGTAAGCGGCACGCGGTTGATGATCGAATACTGAGCGATCAGCTCGAACAATCGCGAACCGACCGTATACGGCGAGTGCGGTGAAAGTTCGACCTTTACCAGATCTGTCTCTTCTTCCTT
>DAIOWA010000369.1:0-3899 GCA_036758705.1 Pyrinomonadaceae bacterium
GGGCGTCCCGCCCACCCGGCCGGCGCGGCCGTTCCAGTCAGGCACGACACCGCCATTCAATAGCATCTGCGCATATCGAGCGAGATCGTCGGCGGTCGAGAAGAGCCCTGCGTGTCCCGCGACTCCGCCCATGCGAAATGAAGTCGGATCGTGGACCTTGCCGCGAAGTATCTCGTTGCCCGAGCTTTCATCACCCGTAAACGTTGATCCGAGATAGCTGTTCTGCCCGCGGACATTCTCGGTCGGTGCGATGCGAGAGCGATAGGCGGTCGCGAGATTCGCGACCGGGAAGATCTCACTTGAATCTCCAGCGGGCTTAAACGGAATAAATCCGCTATCGGACATCCCGGCAGCCCTCGCCCACTTGCTTACAAAATCCTCAAGCCTTTCACCCGAAACTTTGTGAACGATCTGCCCGAGCACTTCGAAATTAATGTCGGAATAAACAAATCTTGTCCCGACCAGATTGCGAAGTTTCTCCCGATTCAGAGCGGCGAGCATTCCCAACTGGCCGCTCCATTTCTCGCCGAGATCAAAGTCCGGCCGATAACCCGAGACGTGAGTAAGCAGTTGCAGAACTGTGATCCGCTTCGCTTGTTCGTCAGCGATCTCCGGGAAGAATTTGCCGACCGTATCATTCAGCCGGAGCTTGCCCTGTTCGATCAGGATCATTATCGACGTAGCGGTCGCGACGGGTTTGGTGAGAGACGCGACATCGAAGATCGTATCGACCGTCATCTTCTCGACCGTCGGAACTAACGCCCGATTACCGAAGGCCTTGCGGTAAACGATCTTCCCTTTCCGCCCGACGATCACGACCGCACCGGGCAGTTTTTTATCCGCGATATCCGCGTTCACCAATGCCTCGATCTGATCGAGCTTCGCCGCGTTCATCCCGACCGACGCGGGGGTAGCTAAGGGCAATCCTTGTGCGGTCGCGGAAATGCTTAACGCAAAGATGCAATGGAGCAAAGCCGCAAAGAGAATAAATCTGCGACTCACGCCAAAGGAAAACGTTGCGACTTTGCGTCTTAGCGACTTTGCGTTAAATACTGTCTTCATCTTTTCGCTTTCAATTCCTTTTCCCGCTCGATAAAGCTTTCCTTACACAGGCGGACGAATTCCTTCCCGATCGGCGAGAAATGTCCCCCGCGCAATCTTGCGAGGCCGAGCTCCCATTTGATCTCGGCTCCTTCGATCAGCCAGGAGCTCAGCTTGCCGTCGCGGATCTCGCGGGCGACCGATTTTGCTCCGGCCATCCCGACTCCGAGGTTTGCCTCGACCATTAGGTTGATCGCCTCTTGCCGAGTGAGTTCCATCGTCACGTTCGGCTTGACGTTCGCGGCCGCGAAGAATTCGTCGATCATCCGACGCGTGTTGCCGCCGCGTTCGCCGAGGATCAGATTCTCGTGAGCGAGCGTCGCCGCACTGATGTACTTCTCTTTTGTGAGCGGATGGTCGGGATGTGCGATCGCAACGATCTCGTCCGAGAAGATCGATTCGGTCGTGATGTTGGCATTCTCCACCGGCAACGATACAAACGCCGTATCAAGTTCGCCGTGCATCATCCTATCCACAAGACGATCGCTCGTTCCGGACGCGACGGTGAGTTCAGAGTTCGGAAACTTTGCTTTCAGCCCCTGCATAATGCCGGGAAGCTGCTGCATCGCGAAAGTCCCGGAAGCCGTTCCGATCCGAAGCCGGCCGTATTCGGCTCCGGCTACTTCCGCGATCTCAGCCAGAGCCGAATCGTGTTCGCGAAGGATCTTCCTTGCTCTTTCGAGCAGGTATTCGCCGGCCTCGGTCAAGATCACCCGGCGCGGAGTGCGTGTGAAAAGCTGAAGTCCGACCTCTTCCTCAAGCTGACGGATCTGCATCGAGATCGCTGCTTGCGTTACATTGACTCGGCGTGCTCCCGCCGTAAAGGTCTTCGCCTCGGCGATCGCCAGAAAAGCTTTTAGCTGTCTGATCTCCATAAGGAATCCTAGTTGTAGTTAATAGGAATATCGATAGATAGGCATATCACGCTATCTTATTGAATACATAAAATCTGTTAAATTTGATTATATGTCAAGCTTGGCGAAGAATAGCGCGGGATTTTCTTATTTGAAGTCCGGCTTGTAGCAATGGCATCGAAGCCCATAACACGACCTCGCAAGGCCGCCTTCCCTCAATACTATTTAGGTGTTGACGGCGGCGGCACGAAGACTCACGTCGCGTTGATGAACGACGCGCGCGATGTTGTCGGCGAAGGAACCGCCGGTCCGTCAAACCCCTTGCGGGTAGGCGTCGAGACCGCTGTATCGAATATCCTGAAAGCGACCGATCAGGCGATGGACGAAGCGGGTGTGCTTCGGGTAGATATAGCAGCCGCAGTGCTCGGACTGGCCGGGGTAAGGCGCTCGGACATCAAGCAAAGCGTCAAAGCAAGCTTCACCGAACAGATACGGATCCGAAAAACGACTGTCGTAACCGACGCGGAAATAGCTCTATTTGCGACGACTCTCGGCAAGCCCGGCATCGTTGTGATCGCCGGAACAGGATCGGTCTGCCTGGGGAAAAACGAAAAAGGTAAGATGGCGATCGCCGGCGGTTGGGGACCGCTTGCAGGCGACGAAGGCGGCGGAGTCGGAATAGCTCAAACAGCCTTGCATGCCGTCGCAAAGGCATCCGACGGACGCGGCATAGCGACAAGTCTCACGGATCGCGCGTCCGAATATTTTCGAGCCGCGGGACCTGAGAACTTGATCGTTGCTATATACTCGCCTCAGGTCGATAACACGCGAATTGCGGGTTTTGCAAAGTTCGTCGTCGATGCGGCTCACGAGGGCGATGCCGTTGCCGCGACGATCTTGCAGGAAGCGGGAGCCGAACTTGGCTTGGCCGCCTGTGCCGTCATTGATCAACTCGGCCTACGGCGTCACAAGATCCCGATCGGTTGCGTCGGCAGCGTCTTCAACGCCGGCGAGATCCTGACCAAACCGATGATCGAAACAGTCCACACCATCGCACCAAAAGCGTTCCTAACCGAACCCGCTATGCCGCCCGCCCACGCAGCCGCGTTGATGGCGATGATGAACGGAAACGGTTCGAATAATGGAGTAAGGAAATGAGATTGATAGCTCTTATCTGTTTTCTGCTACTGGTATCCGGATCCGTTTCCGGTCAGGCAAAATGCCCCGACAGAGCCACGCCAAGAGATCGCCCTCTTGAGATCGTCGAGAAACCGAAAGCATCGTATCCGAAAGACCAGAACGTAGAGGCACAGGGCACAGTCACTTTGAGGGTCGAGTTTCTGTCGAACGCCAAAATCGGTCGAATCAACGTGATAAAGGGATTGCCTCACGGTCTTACCGAACAGGCGATCGCGGCCGCGCGAAAAATGGTGTTCAAGCCCGAAGTGAAAAATTGCGAGGCGATCACCGCGTCCAAACCCGTTTCCTATTCGTTCACTCAATACTGATGCTCCCGATTACCGAACAAGAGAATCCGAATACTTCAAAGATCGACCAGGTCTCGACGCTTGATGCCTTGCGGCTGATAAATGATGAAGACAAGTTGGTCGCGTCGGCGGTTGAGAAGGTCCTGCCGGACGTTGCGAAAGCGGTCGATGGGATCGTTGCGCGGTTGCAGAATGGCGGGCGGTTGTTTTATGTCGGGACCGGTACTAGCGGGCGGCTCGGAGTGTTGGACGCATCCGAGATACCGCCGACTTACGGCGTGTCGTACGATCTCGTGCAAGGCATTATGGCTGGCGGATACGACGCTCTCTACAAGGCAACCGAGGCGAGCGAGGATAATCGCGAACAAGGTATCGAGGATCTGAAGTTGCGCGGCGTGACCGAGAAAGACGCCGTCATCGGCATCGCCGCTTCGGGCAGAACGCCATATACGATCGG
>DAIOWA010000370.1:0-3886 GCA_036758705.1 Pyrinomonadaceae bacterium
CTGGCTCGATAGCCGCCCCTCGAAGATGAGCCTTGAACGCGACCTGCTTCGGCTTTACGACACTCGACTGAGGGTCGAATTTCCTTGCAACATATCGCCCGCGTCCGGTTGCGTCCATAACAAGAGACGCGTTCACATAACGCATCGAGCCGTCGATCGAGCGCAGCGTCAGTTTAACGGGACCGTTAGTGACAGAGACATTGAGTACGGTGACCTCAGTCTCCACAGTAACTCCACATTCGATGGCGCGTTCAAGAAGTACCTGGTCGAGAGCCCGGCGACTCAACCCGATCGAATCGTTGTTGTTCTGTGCCAACCACCGGCTCGCGACTGAGAACGATCGTCCGCCTGTGCTGTAGAAAACTGTTTTGCTGATCTGCTGGGGCCCGCGTAGACTCACCTGCGGCATAACGGCCAGATCCGCGAGGTGGTCGAGGCACTCGGGTGAGACGAATTCACCGCAAAGCTTGTGACGGGGAAAGGTAGCTTTATCCACAAGAAGTACTGTCCTCCCGGCATTGGCCAACCGGATCGCCGCCGACGAACCTGCCGGCCCAGCGCCGACGATCACTGCATCGTAGTTAGTCGTGCTTCTATCCATCCGAGGTAAGTATCAGCCTGCCGATCGCCGATCGAACGACCTTGATATCACTCAAGCTCGAATCACGCATTATTTCCCGGAGTTCCTCAACAGTAAACGCTCGCTTGATCGACAACGATCCGTCGTCGCGCGTGAACCGCTGTAGGAACAGGGTGCCCATGAGTTTGAACATCACGTACGAGAACACGCTCCGCTCAAGATCGATCACGATCAGCTTTCGTTTCGCCACCCGTCGCATTTCGCGTATCAACTCAACTGCAAGCGAATCCGACAGATGATGAAGCACCAGCGTGCAAAAGACATAGTCAATACTATTATCTGCAAACGGAAGCGTAATAGCGTTTCCTCTAACCGTGATATGTCTGTTGTCTCGAATCCGGATCGCGGATTCACGCGACATTTCGAGTCCCAGGGTTTGAACCTGGATTCTAGTAAGTTTGTCTCGCAAATAGCTCAACAGCGTTCCGGAGCCTGCACCAACATCGAGGATCGAGATGCGATCATCATCGCCGATGTTGCTGATCAGCTCTCGCTTCAACGCTCGCGTCTCGCCGAACAGACGATGAATAAACCACATCTCCTTCTGCCAGCGGGCGTACTCATCGTGCGTAAACTCGCCGCGGTCTAGCCGCTCAGTTTCGAGGCTTCGAGTGCGGAATTCTTCAAACATCTTCGGCGAAACGCCTTAGAACGAGCGCGCTGTTCTTCGATCCGAACCCGATGCAGTTGCACAGCGCGGTGTTAATATCGTGCTCCCGCGGAACGTTCGGGACGTAATCAAGATCGCACTCAGGATCTGGCGTTTCAAGATTTATGGTTGCGGGAATCGTACCTGTATCCATTGCAAACAACGTCGCCATCAAGCCGGCCGCGCCGCTCGCACCCTGAGGATGTCCGACCTGAGACTTCGTCGCGGACATCGGAATATTGTAAGCGTGGCTTCCGAACGCCTGTTTGATCGCGGAGGTCTCGATCCTATCGTTCAGCACGGTTGAAGTGCCGTGGAGATTTACGTAATCAATTTCTTCCGGCCGACCATCAGCGTCCTCAAGCGCGATCGACATTGCACGCGCAGGTTCTTCCCCGGAATCGTTAAGCCGGACGCGGTGATATGCATCGCACGTGGAGCCGTAGCCGGTTATCTCGGCGAAAATCTTCGCACCTCGATCAAGCGCGCGTTCGAGATCCTCAAGCACAAAAACATACGCCCCCTCACCGAGCACCATTCCCGATCGATCTCCCGAGAACGGGCGCGAGGCCCGCCACGGCTCGTCGTTCCATTGAGTCGTGAGCACTTTCATTAGTTCGAAGCCCGCGAGGATTCCGGGCGCGATCGGAGCATCAACACCGCCCGCGATCATCACGTCCTGACGCCCACGTCGAATGTGTTCGGCGGCATAAAAGATCGCGTCGGTAGAACTCGTACAGCCGGTCGAAACGACGTGAGAAAGCCCTCTCAGCCCAAATGCCATCGAGACTTCCGATGAGAGTCCGCCGTGGGTCGAGGCTGGGATAATGTAGACGCTCGCCTTATTCTTGGGGCCGACGTACCAGTACTTGTAATGCTCTTCGGTAAAAGCAAATCCGCCGCCGCCGGTACCGATCTCGACGCCGATCGCGCGTCTTTCTTCAAGTGACATCTCCACAGTGTCGATTCGTGCGTCTGCCAATGCCTCAGCGGTCGCTCGGAGTAAAAGCGGGACCGTGCGCGGTACATTCTTTTGATCTTTTGTCGGGATCTGTAGAGGCCAGTCAAAGTTGCCCACCTGAGCGGCTATCTGCACGCTGAAGGACGACGTGTCGAAGCTAGTGATTCTGCCGACGCCGCTCTTTCCTGACCTGAGAGATTCCCAGAAACAATCGCGGCATTGACCAATCGGACTCATCACGCCGATGCCGGTGATCGCCACCCGGCGATTCATTAGCCGTCGACCGAAATTATTGCCCATTTGTACCCCCACTCGTTTGTATCCGATTTCGCCTCGACGGTTGCCGCGGATACATCGATCTTCCTAAATCCTTGCCCGCTCACAAGATACAACCTTCGGATGATACACTTATCGACATGAGAAAGCCCGTGATCGCTGGAAACTGGAAGATGTACAAGCTCCTCGGGGAAGCTGTGGACACCGCACTCGAGTTGAAGCCGCTGGTGGCAAATGCGACACATTGCGAAGTGGTGATCGCCCCCGTGTTTACGGCTCTGAAGACCGTCGCTGATCGACTCGAAGGTTCGAATATTCGCGTCGCGGCTCAGGATTGTGCGGTTCAGAATGATTTCGGCGCCCATACCGGCGAGGTCGCTCCGGTGATGATCAAGGACGTCGGGTGCAGTCATGTGATCATCGGCCATTCGGAACGCCGACAGTTCTACGGTGAAACCGACGAATCTGTTAACTGGAAGACAATGGCAGCTCTCGCGGCAGGCCTGACGGCGATCGTTTGCGTCGGCGAGCGGCTCGAAGAAAGGGAAGCGGGCAATGCCGAATCCGTCGTAAAAACACAGCTTGAAGGTGGCTTGAAGGGTTTGACAGTAAGCGACCTGGAACGTATTATTATCGCTTACGAGCCTGTCTGGGCGATCGGAACGGGTAAAACCGCGACGCCTGAACAGGCTCAAGAAATGCATGGGTTCATCCGTGGAGTTATTGCGGAAACTCATGGAGCCGAAGCGGCAGATGGCCTGCGGATCTTGTACGGCGGTTCGGTAAAACCCGAAAACATCGCCGAACTGATGGCTCAGATTGATGTGGACGGGGCACTCGTAGGCGGTGCCAGTTTGGACGCCGCGAGTTTTGCAAAGATCGTGAACTACAAAGCGTAGTTTGATAGGTGGTAAACCAAGTTGTTATACGTACTCTACGTTCTATTTTTTCTTTCCTGCCTCGTGCTGATCGGCAGCGTGCTGCTGCAGCCTGGTAAGACCGATGCGGGTGCTCTCTTTACGAGCAATATCTCGAATGCTGCGTTCGGTCCGCGCGGAACCGCTTCGGTGCTTTCCAAGATCACGATCGTCGCAGCGTCATGCTTTATGGTGCTCGCACTTTTGATCTCGATGCCTGCATTGCAGGGTGGAGTTTCGGTCTTGTCGACGACATCGGCGGAACCGGCACCGGCTGCACCTGCGGAAGCGGCCCCGGTAGCGGACACAAATACGGCACCTGCGACCAATACCGCTCCGGCAGAAAACACGACGGCTCCTGCAAATGCGGCTCCGGCGAATCAATAGTTCTTTTCAATCTTTGCTCAGGTGGCGTAATTGGTAGCCGCGCACGTTTGAGGGGC
>DAIOWA010000371.1:0-3873 GCA_036758705.1 Pyrinomonadaceae bacterium
AAAGGGTCGGCAAAGACCGTTCGATGATCTCCACCGCTCTGCGGCTTTTGAAGCTTCCGGATGAGGTGCTCGAATTCGTTGAAAACGAGAAACTTACGCCCGGGCACGCCAGGACGCTGCTTGTCTCGACCGACTCAGCCCAACAGATTGAAGTCGCAAAGGCCATAATTGACTTCAACCTGACCGTTCGCGAAGCCGAGCGGATGATCAAGAAGAAAGAAGCAAAACCCGTAAATGCTGATGATAAAGTCGTTACGGCTACGAAAGATCCGAATGTCCGGGTTGCCGAGACGAAATTGATGCGTGCTCTCGGCACAAACGTGAAGATATCGCCGAGCCGAAAAGATGGTGAGGGAAAGATCGAGATCGAATATTATAGTTCTACCGATCTCGACCGGCTCTACGAGCGGTTATTAAACTCAAAGGAGGGATAAACTGTTGACAGCGAAGCGTTTAACGGAAATGGTCAGCTGCGCGGGTTGAGTGGCTAAACTCGCCCCCGGCGACCTTGCTCAAGTTTTGAGCAAACTTCCGCGTCAATCAAGCGAAAATGTGATCGTCGGTTTCGATACAGCCGACGACGCGGGTGTTTTTCGCCTTTCTGACGACCTCGCTTTGGTGCAAACAGTTGATTTCTTCACGCCCGTCGCTGACGATCCTGAGACTTACGGATACGCCGCCGCCGTCAACTCGATCAACGACGTCTACGCAATGGGCGGTACGCCGATCTCGGCATTGTCGATAGTTTGCTATCCGCAGAAAGGTGATTTTGAGATCCTCGGTCAGATCCTTGCAGGCGGCCAACGGGCGATGACAGATCACGGCGTCGTCGTTATCGGTGGGCACTCGGTCGACGACCAGGAAATGAAGTTCGGCTACGCGGTTACGGGAACGATCAATCCGAATCGCGTTATCACGAACGCCGGTGCGAAACCTGGTGATGTTGTGATCCTTACGAAAGGGATCGGGACAGGTGCGATCAATACGGCGGTTAAGAAGGGCGTTGCGAGCCCGACGGCGATGTCGGCCGCGATCAAAGCGATGACCACGTCCAATGCCGCCGCATCGAAAGCGATGGTCCGCCTGGGCGCGAATAGCTGCACCGATGTTACCGGATTCGGACTTCTTGGCCACGCGTTCGAGATGGCGAAGGCGAGCAATGTTACTCTGGTAGTTGAATCGGCAAACGTTCCGCTGCTGCCTGACGTAATAGAATTGATCGAGGCTGGAATGTTGACTCGCGGCGACAAGAATAATCGCGTCTACGTCGGCGATACGATATCGATCGCGGATCACGTCAGCGGCCCCATGCAAAGCGCGCTTTTCGATCCACAGACGGCAGGCGGGCTGCTGATAAGTCTGCCGCGAGAATCGGTGGAAGGGTTTCTTTCCAAAGTCGTGGGCTCGCGGGTGATTGGTGCCGTAGAGGAACGACGTGAGTATTTGATAGCGGTCAAATAGGTTTTTTCGGTGTAATTGTGAAACTAGTGTGAATGTTAGAAATGTGATTTTTCCTTGCGGGTTTTGGTTGGCATTTAACCCAGATCAAGCAATCGGATTTCTTTCTTGTTCTTCTTATTCTTCCTGTTCTGTGGTCAAAAAAGGAAATAGCCACAGAACAAGATGAAAAAATCTGAATAAGATGAAAATTACAACGGGTCAAAACCCGACAAGTGGTCTAATGCTGAATCCGGCGTTAAGGCCGGAACCACAGAAAAACATTGAAAAAATGCAGGAAAACACTGAACGCGATCTGACTTCTTATAGCAAAATCGCTATGTAGACGATCCTCCGGAGTTTGCGATTTTCAGTTAGCCCGGACGCAAAGTTTTATTGTGTATCTATTCATTTTCGAATCTTTAGGAACGTCTGAGCTGATCCTGATCGGGATCGTGGCGTTGATATTCCTCGGTCCGCGGCGGCTGCCGGAGATCGCTCGAAAGGCCGGGAAGATAATGTCGGAGCTTCGCGGGACGGCGAACGAGTTTAAGCAGACGTGGGAACGCGAAGTCGATTTTGAAGAAGAGACGAAGGCTTTCAAGGTCGATAATTTACTCTCGGAGGACGATGACGAGAAACCCGTTCCAAGGGAAAACAAGATCCAGCCGGAGGTCGAGACTCCGATAGAAGTTCCCGCGATCAAGTCGATGAATAAAGAGGAGTTCGACGCGATCGCCGCAACGGCAGCCTCAGAACCTGAAAGTACCAACGGACATCACGAAACGATTGGAGAATCCCAACCGGAACCGGAACCCGATCTTTTATCTGACAAACGCAACTGGTTATAAGGAACGCGGACTTCAGTCCGCCAGAATTGCGAACTAAAGTTCGCGTTCCGTGACTTTGTGAACGAACTCCAATCAAGACGCGAAGATACCGAAGCCGGCCAGATGTCGTTTCTCGAACATCTCGATGAGCTGCGCAAGCGGATCGTCCGGTCGGTAATATTCATCGTTGTCGCGTTCATCGGCTGTTTCTTTGTATCCAAGTATATCTACAACTTTCTCGAAATACCCATCAAGCGAGCTTTGACCGAAGCCGCATTTCGGGACATGACCGCGGCTGGCTTGGACGAGAGTTCTATTGGACCGCTTTCGGGTCTAAAGGAAGGTGATCGAGGTAAGTATGTTTTCGGCCGGCCCACCAGTTTCGGTCCGATAGCTGTCCAGGCCGGAGCCTCGGTAGAAGTCACGGTGGCCGCCGATGGCGAGGGAAGGCTAAGCCTTTACACTGACGAGCCACTCTTTACTCAGGGCGGCATAGTCGCAAAAGGCGTGCGTCTGCCGATAGACCTAGCAGAGAAACCGTCAGATGTTCCCGATCTTGGTGAGAAGTTGGTTGTGCAGACCGCACAAGAGGCATTTACGCTCTACGTCACAGTTTCCCTTTATGCTGCTATTGCGGTATCGATCCCATTTCTTCTACTTCAGATCTGGGGGTTCATTTCGCCGGCTCTCTATCAGCACGAGAAATCTTACGTCACTCCTTTCATCGCCCTTTCGAGCATAGCGTTCGTCGCCGGAGCAGCGTTTGCATATTACATTCTCTTTCCACCGGCTGTTGGGTATTTGCTCGGAGTCGCGGAAGAATTTCGACCATTATTACGGGCCACCGACTATTTCGACCTGATCACGCTGATCATGCTGGCGATGGGCGTTATCTTTCAGATGCCGGCCGTTACTTACGTCCTCGCTCGAATTGGGCTGGTCTCGCCCAAGTTCCTGATCGGCAACTGGAAGATCGCTCTGATCATCATTCTGATCGTCGCCGCGTTCGTCTCACCCACCGGGGACATCCCGAACATGATGCTTTTCGCGATGCCGATGATCGTTCTCTACGTATTCTCGATCTTCATCGCGTGGTTCTTCGGGAAAAAACGGCAACCGGAAGAGGCCATTTAGCGCCTCGTAAGCAACCGCGCCGACGCCAAATTCATCTTGTATATTCGGACTTATCCGCATAAAATCTATTGTTTGCACTCGTTTGAATTTTTTCGGCCAGAAAAGGCCTCAAACCGATCTGGTCAGGAGTAGTACCCGTATGTCAGGTTCTCGATTTATTAAAGGTATTGGATTGTCAGCGTTAGCTCTGTCATTGACGGCGGGCGCTATCTTCGCGCAGAAAGACCCGAAGAAGCCCGCTGAAGATATCAGCGACAAGGCCCGCAATGTTAAGCCGGAGTTGAAAGAGGCGTACAAACGCTGGCTGAATACCGACGTTGATTACATCATCACGAAGGAAGAAAAACGCGCGTTCCTGGCTCTGCAGACCGACGAAGAACGTGAGAACTTCATCGAGAATTTCTGGCGCCGCCGCGACCCGAACCCTGACACGGAAGAGAACGAATACCGCGAAGAATATTACGAGCGCATC
>DAIOWA010000372.1:0-3844 GCA_036758705.1 Pyrinomonadaceae bacterium
AAAGATCGAGGCCGAACATCTGCCCGTTTGGAGTAGTGAAAATGCTGTGCGGCCGACGGCTTCCTCGCCAACTCGTTTCCGTCGGCACGAACGCTATCACCGAATCAGCGGTTTCCGTTAGTTCCTGGCCCGTTGGCTTTGCGGAAAGCTCACCGGCAAGCATTCGCGGATATATGGCTCGTTGCCTAACAGCGTCTTCCCGTATTGCATCGGCACCGATCCTCTTTCGGATCGACGAAACAACCGCATCGCACCGGTTATCAAGTATCTCAAGCTGCTTCCGCGCTTCCTTCGTTCTTTTCGAGCGGCTCGCAAAGACAATGACATTAAGGCGTAGGTTACAGATCTCTTCGTTGTCGCTTTCTACCTGTTCGAGAAGATTTTCAAGATCGGACTTGATCACGATCGCATCTTTTTTGAGATTTCTGAATCCGAGCCAGGTGTTGCGGCTGCCTTCTATCCGGTCGATGCGTTTCTGAAGGTCTTTTTTCGCTGCTTGTTTCTCGGTCGTTACTAGATCCACGACGATCTCGTGCGGAAAGCCCAGAGCTCGCGTGGCCGTCAAGTAACGCATTATGTCCGCAGTGACAAATCCGTTCGGAAGTGTTTTTAGGCTAACAAGACTTGCCGGCGTACCGTTGTGCCTAACATACTGCCCGCGAGTGCTCTCGATATTGGTACTGCAAAGATATCGCCTCAGATCGACACACGCTAAACCGGTCAGGCTTGGGAATGAATCGTGCTCCCGCCGATGACTAGTAAAGAGTGTTTCGAAAAGCTCGGTTCGCGTCATCTCTCGAAGCTGGAGGCCTCTTGGAAAGTTTGCTTCGAATGACTGAAATACTCGTGAAGCCTTGAGTTTGCACACGGCCTCGCTTTGCACTTCCCTCTCCACCATCAATTCACTTTCGCGATTTCTTATCATTATGAGGGGCAAGCGGAACAGTTGTGCGATCCCGTATTCCTTTACATCTCTTACGAGCGAAGGCAGCAGTGACGACAACACTCCCTTGTCGGCCGCATCTCTGATCGGCACGCGTATCCACACCGTTGCTGTCTGCCGCATGACCTCGCCGGATCTGATGGCTTCTTCATAAAGGGAGAGATTGGTTGCTTGAAGGACGCCCGCAACCGGATCGGATGATTCGGCATCTCGCGAATGAAGATGGTCGCGGAGAACTTCACCTGTATCAAGCGAATTTAGGAAGCGAAACTGTATGATCGTGTTCTGCGGTTTTTCGAATTTGAGTATCGTCTTCAACTCCTCGATCCGCTGCTCGGTGACATTGCCGTCGATATACAGGCTATGGGATGGTTCGAAGATATATCCCTTGCCGTAGCTGCCGTCTTTGTAACGGATGATGTTCCCATCCAATCCAGCGATCTCTGTTGGAAGCAGCCGGCCGACAGGTTCGATCTTCGAACACTCTTTCTCCGAAACAGGTGTATCAGTCGAGCGCAGCCGCAGTTGTTTGAATGCCGGAATGATGCGGAATCCGGCTACGAGGCCGATGCCTATGGAGAAAAGCCCTCCGAAGAGCGAGATGGCCATCTGTGTGAATGAAAGGTTTGCTATGTCCATGTTTATTTTCTGCTTGGTGTTTGCCAATCGGTTGGTTCTATCTCGCCTTGCATTGGCGACCGAAAATTCGACCATCGATCGATCTCTGCGTCGAATTTCTGCGAAAGCCAATAGGAAGGCTTGCTAAGGCGCAGGTAGTTAAAGACTCCTAAGAGAATGAGAAAGACGAGCAGTCCTAGTGGAAACCCCACGGGCACGTGTCCGATCCACAGACCTAAAACAAATGGAACGAGATAAGCGATTGCTGTTGGACCCAAGATAAACTTCCAGTCGGTCGAATAGACTCCGAATCTTTTCAGGCCACGAAAAACGTTTGGCCGTGTTGCACGTCTTCTCATCCTGCTTCCTCCTAGAAGTTCGTATCGACTCCGACCGCGCGGCCTTGTGCAAGCTGCCAGAAAACGGCGACGATGGTTCCGAAGGCAAACGACAGGATCGAACCGAACGCTTGATTGCCCCATTCCTTCCCGGTCATCTTGTTGTAGATCGCCCACGCCACCCCGACGGCGCCGAGACAAAACAGAACGATCGCCATGAGCTTCAGCGATTCGCGAATGATGTTGGATAGGTTGCTCGCGTCGCCGGTGAAGATCGGCCCCTGGGCAGAAGCCAGATTTGTAAAAAGAAAAACGACAGCGACCGGCGCGATTGCCGATGCGCAAGGCTTAATTAGTGTCAAAAGTTTTTTCATAGTCGTCCTCGCTAGATTGGATTTCTTGACCTTCCTGAACGTCATCGGAAGTCTCAGTAATTTCACTCGCTCTGCAATGGTCGTGCCGCACTACGTATGGCGCTGTTGGCACAACGGTTGCCGTGAGCCGCAACATGAAAAAACGAACCAACTACTTGATCACACTTTTGTCGCTGCTTGTCTTTGTATTTCCTCAGACAATTACCTCTCAGGAAACGCAAAGAATTTCCCGGAGTTCACTTGGCAGAATGGACGTGCTTTCACGAGCAAGATTATTCGAGACGACTATCCAAAAGGCGGCAAAAAGTGAAGGTGTCGATCCGCTTATTCTGTGGACGATCGCCTACAACGAAACCCGCTTCCGGCCATGGCTGAGAAGCCCAAAGAATGCTCAGGGACTTATGCAATTCATGCCGGCGACGGCAGCGCGTTTCGGGTTAGCTAATCCGTATGAGCCGACCGCTTCGCTGTTCGCCGCAGCTCGATATGTGAGGTATCTGGGACGCTTATTTGATTGGAAACTCGAGTCTGTTTTGGCAGCCTACAACGCCGGTGAAGGAACAGTTTTAGCTTATCTTCAGGGCCGTGAATTAAGAGTAAATGGCAAGGTAATCAATGCCTCGCGGCTTAGGACCCCGAACGGCGTCCCGCCGTACAGAGAAACTGTCGGATATGTTTCACAGGGGCTCAAGGTGTATCGATGGTTACTGGAACAAGGAAGACTAAGCGCTCCTGCAAGTTCATCCATGGCGGAAAAAACATTCAGTGTTCCTGAGGCTCAAGACAAGCCAACCATTTCGGTTTTCTACGATCCTCGCACGGGAAAACGAAGCGTAATCCTCGCCGCCAAAAATGTTTCGTTGCAACAACTGGATTTCGGTCCCGTGATCGTTGGCCCTTCAATTCCAACAAACCCAGCACAACGCGCTCGATCGATCTTTGCCGGCAACTCCCAGCGTTTAGATCTCAATAAGTAGTCGGCAAATTCATGCGTCAAACGTGGACGACTTTCGCACCGTTCGGCAAATTTTTCTGCCGGAATGAGAATGCGTTGAAAGCTTATCCGCAAAAGTTCGAGGATTTCGCTTTTGGCACTGCTTTTGCCATTAGCCGTATCGAGATCCAAATCGTATGAAAGCAAATGAAACTAAAATCGAGTCAACTGAAGCATCGAGCATAAAAGATGATACTCCAACCTACCTTACCCGAGATCCGGACGACATCGTAACCATTGGCTCGCTGCTTAAAGTTGTCTGGGTATTGTTGTTTGCCCTTGCCCTAAGCGGCGGAGTCAGTGCATTTCTGATCTTTAGAAAAGCGGATCGGATAGTTGTCGATAAATCGAGCGGGCGGGTCGTCGAATTAAACAACCGTGATTATGGCTCAACGGAAACAGTCAGCATCGCCCCGGACAATCCGACTTCGACCGACAAGAAGTATCTCGTGAAGGAGTTTCTAACCGCACTTTACGAAGTCGAACAATCAACGCGCGAATCACAGGTCAACAAAATGCTTAGAATGCTTGATCCCGATCTCTCGATGGCAATGGCCAACCGATTAAAGCAGAATGG
>DAIOWA010000373.1:0-3842 GCA_036758705.1 Pyrinomonadaceae bacterium
CCGGGATCACAACACGGCCTCCTTCTGTAACTTTTACTTTTGTTGTTTGCACTACTCACACCTCCACGCATCCATTAAATTTAACAAATGTCATATTTGTAATATAATGGCATATACGGGAGATTTTGTCATCAGACTCTGTGATGGAGGTTTCGTCGATCTTTCCTGGAGTAAATTGCTCAAAAAAGTCACTGAACAAAATTCTATGACTGACTCGGCTCGACGGCCTTCTTCACCATCGTCAGGCGGTTTCCGCGTTCGTTGTACTTTACCTCATCCATTATGTTGTAGATGAAGAGTACGCCGCGGCCGCTGGCTTTGAAGAGGTTCTCGGGGTCGAGCGGATCGGGGATGGCGTTGACGTCGAAGCCCTCACCTTCGTCTTCGATGGTGAACCGGGCCTCTTTGCTGGAAACTTCGGCGGTGATACGGACAAGCTTTGAGGAATCGAACTTGTTGCCGTGCTTGACGGCATTGACAAATGCCTCGTCGAGGGCAACGAAGAGGTTGGATTGTTCGGGCTTGATCACCCCGAGCTTTTCGACACGCTTCATCAGATATTCGAGCACGATGTGCATAAGCGAGATGCCACTCGGGAGTTCGAACTGGATGTTCTCGTGCAGGTCCTGGACATTGTCGATCGTGTCGACATACCGGGTCTTGTAATCAAGAATGGTCGCGACGAGGTCCTTCAGCTCGCCTTCGTTAAACTCATCGCGACGAAAATTTGCACCGCAGATCTTGAACGCCTTTACGTGTTCGGCGACGCCGGCGATGATGTGCTCGGGCAGGCAAACGGGCGTGTGACCGTTCGTCGCGGAGCCGTCCCGCGGCAGCACGTCAAGATCGGTGACGACGAGATCGTAGCCCTCGATATTGTCGATTGCCAACGCATCCTGGCGCGTCTCGACAACCTTGACCGAATGGCCGGTCGCAACGAACACTTCTTCGAGCGCCGTTGCCATATCGTCGTGGTCGTCTATGATCAGGATTTCCCGCTGCATAATGCGCCTTAATAGCGCCATAGATAGGTACGCTGGCATGCCAGACGTTGTTGCAACATAATAACTTAAGTCTCCGGCCTTTTGCCATTCATGAGTGAACGATTTCCATCCGTATTCACGCGCGGAAGCCTTAAAGAATTCACGTTCAAAGATCGGGTATCGATCGGCGTGGCGGATGTGGTGTTCTATCTTGCGATCCGCCTGATCGGGCCGACTCTTCGGATCGAGACCGAGAACACCCATTTCTATGACGACATTCTCACCGCGGGCAAGCAGCCGATCATCGCGCTTTGGCATGACCGGATCTTTGCAGGAGTGTGGTATTTGAGGAACCGAGGACTCGCCGTACTTACGTCGAAAAGTAAGGACGGTGAATATATCGCGCGGTTTCTGACCCGCTTCGGTTTCGGTGCGGTTCGTGGATCATCGAGCCGCGGTGGTGTTCGGGGCTTGGTTGAAATGATCCGCCTAATGCGAGAAGGTGTGCCGATGGCGTTCACGGTCGATGGACCGCGTGGACCGCGTTACGTCGCTAAAAGCGGCGCGGTGATGCTAGCCAAGAAGACCGGAAATCCGATCTTGCCATTCCTGATCGAGTGCTCAACCTATTGGACAGTGAAGAGTTGGGACCGGCTTCAGATCCCCAAGCCCTTTGCAAAGGGTCGTGTGCTGTTCGGCGGGCCTATATTCGTAAGCGACGACGGGGACGACGCCGAGGTTGATGCCAAACTTGTTGAACTTCAGAAATCGCTTGACGAACTTGTCGAACTTGCGAAAGAATGGGGTCAGTCACAATAACCTTATTCTGGCAGATGCCCATCCGAAGTAAGACTGCCGCTTACTGTCATTGACCGTTGTTATCCCCGTCCTCGGTTCAGACGATCTGAAACAGTTTCAAGGAGGAAACGAAAATGGCTCTTTTCGATTCGATCATCGGAAGTGCACGGGAGAAGTTTGGCCTTAGTAATGAAGGTTCGGGCGGCTTGGTTGCGGCCCTATTGGCCTTGATCACCGACCCGCGTAGTGGCGGCTTTGGCGGATTCATCGATAAATTTAGAAACGCCGGTCTCGGACCACTGGTTGATAGCTGGATCTCGGCAGGAAATAATGAGCCGCTATCCGGCGATCAAGTTGAATCGGCTCTCGGGGCCGATGCTGTCGATGGACTGGCAACTCGGGCTGGCGTCGATCGAAGAGCCGCCTCAGCAGCGCTAGGCGGGATAATCCCGAGCGTCGTCGACACATTGACGCCCGACGGAGACATCCCTGACGACCAAAGTATCCTTTCTAAGGTGGGCTCGTTCCTTTCGGACTGGGGTGGGGCCGTTGTTGGAGGAGTAGGAGCCGCGGCTGCTATGGCGGGCGGAGCGGCCGACAAGGTCGGTGACGCCGCTGGGAAGACGTACGACAAGGGAAAAGAGGTGCTGGGTGACGGTGTCGCGGCAGCGGGGAATATAGCCGGAGCGGCGCGTGACAAAGTCGCCGGTGCGGTTGGCGACGTCTACGATGCCGGCTCGAGCGGCGGCGGGTCGTTCCTCAAATGGCTTATCCCTATTCTCTTGCTCGGCCTAATGATAGTCCTGGGATTTATGTTTTGCGGACGAGGAACGCCGACAGCGAACGTCACAACCAACGCAAACGTAAACAGGCCGGCGAATGCAAACGCAAACGCGGTACGGACGGTCGAATCGAGCTTTAAGATCGTTGCAAACAACGGCAAGTACACGGTCTCGGGCCTGGTGCCCGATCAAGCGACGCTCGATCAGATCAAGGCCAAGCTCGATGCTCAGTTTGGAGCAGGAAATGTGGACTATTCGGGACTTAAGGTCGACGCGAGCGCCAAGCCGTTTGCAGCCGAATGGTGGACTAACTTCGAAAAAATGCTTCCAAACCTGAAGGACTGGAAGACAGGTGCTTTGGCATTCGGGGGCAACGCGATAACCGAGGCGAGCGGGCTTCCGGCAGCAGCCCTAGACCAGCTCAGATCCTTGTTTGCAGGCTGGACGCTGCCGAGTTCCTTAGGTGAAGCGGCGAGATCGCTTGCCGAAGTTGCACTGCCGAACGGCACCAAACTTCAGGCCTACCCGGGCGGGATCGAAGATCAGCTTGTAAAATTCATTCAGTCAGACGATTACAAGAACGGTACGAATGATTCGCTTAAGGACAAGTGGTTCAACTTCGACGATCTAAACTTTGTGTTCGGTAAAACCGAGTTGACGCCGGAGTCTAAACGGCAGTTGGACAACATTGTCGCGATCCTAAAAGCGTTTCCCGATGTCAAGATAAAGATCGGAGGATACACGGACAAGAAGGGTGATGATGCGGCAAATAAGAAGCTCTCTGACGATAGGGCAAAGGCGGTACAGGCGGCGTTGCAGAAGGCAGGCGTCGGATCTCAGGTCCCCGAGGCTGAGGGTTATGGAGAGCAGTTCGCAACCGTCGAAGAAGGCGCGAGCGACGAGGCTCGTAAGGTCGACAGGAAAACGGCAATTCGGTTGATCAAGTAGTTTCTCTTGCCGAGTCGTTTTAGAGGCCGTTCGGAGTTAGCTCCGCGCGGCCTTTATTGTGGGGTTTTGGATTCGAGGAAGGACGCAACAAGCAGGATGAAAGCGATCCAGACCATGTCCGCAAGCAGCAGGTGGCCGAGCTGCATGACTATCGGCCCCAGCGTGAGGAGCGTCACACCGCCGAAAATGACCTGGCCGATAACGATAATAGACACGGCATTCGACCACCAGACTACATTTCCCTCGCCTGGCCGTTTCGCTTTTAACCAGCCGGCGAGAAAGATCAGGTAAACACCGGTTAGTACGGATAGGATCGGATGGCTTAACCGCA
>DAIOWA010000374.1:0-3840 GCA_036758705.1 Pyrinomonadaceae bacterium
GGTTTTCGGTTCGGCAGGATAGTTTGGCAACGCGTAGCCCTGTTTCTGAAGCTCCGCGATCGCCTCTTCCAATTGCGGGACCGACGCCGAAATATTCGGGAGTTTGATGATGTTTGCTTCGGGCTTCGTCGCTAGTTCGCCGAGTTGAGCTAGTGCATCAGGGGTCTTCTGATCGTCCTTCAGATACTCCGGAAAGTTAGCGAGGATCCTTCCCGACAATGAGATATCCGGAACTTCAATTTCAATGTCCGCGGCGCTCGCAAAGCCCTTGAGGATCGGTAGAAACGAATGCGTCGCCAACATCGGAGCTTCGTCCGTGAGTGTGTAATAGATCTTGGATGCTTTTGCCATTTCTATTGGTTCGGTGTAGTTCTCAGGACCGTTCTAACGAAAAGTGATTACCGCATATTAGGTCGGTTTGCGTCAAACGAAAGTTTGGCAGTTGAGACACTCTTATTCTAACGACGGGTGGCATATGCGGGCCTCGAGAGATTCAAGAAATTTTTTGGGAAGAGGTTTCTGACGGCTCGATATCCAAATACCTTGCAATGTGCGCTACACTGAATTTCGAAAAAATACAATCAACACCACACTACGGAGAATGCTATGCCATATTATGCTGTCATGCCCAGCAAGCACCAATGGAAATTGGATCTTGGGTTGAAGGGAGTCGTTTTCGGACACAAGAAAAGTCCAAACGCTGTGCTAGAACGAATTGGAAAGCTCGTTGACGAGTACAACGATGTTGTAGGAGCCACCTTTGACGCCAATATGAAGCGGATGATGATCATGCAATTGCTTTTTAGGCATTGCAAATACGCCATTAAGAACAATGCCAAGGGGTCGGTCAACGCCGCGAGTAAGATCGGGAGTAACCTTACGACGACGATGGAGATGGCCGTCGCCGCCTTGCAGAATTACCTGCAGCGTGAATTAACGCATTTCCTGGGATGTACGGTTGCGGAACTGGATACGGAGCTGTCGAAAACATTCGGCCAGGATGTGACCGCGCACGGAAAGGTAGAGGATCAGCATTCGGTCGCCAACAATTCAATGCAGTGGTATCAGACGGACGTGGCGAGGAGAGCCCTAAAGTTGAGCTTTCGGAACGGTAAAGCCCACCGGTACGATTTTGTCGGACCCGGTAAAGGCACCTTGAACCTGTATGACACCGCGGGATTTGGAGACGTTATCGAGCATGCTGCCTCGCTTTACGCGATGGACAAGCGGGGCAGGATCTATGCCAGCGGAAAGGAGGAGGCTGATCTGACGCTGAAGCACTCTTCATTCATGGCCGGGGAAGCCACTTTGTGTGCGGGCACCATTCGAATAGACGCGGGTAATATCACGTGGGTTAGCGGTCGGAGCGGCCATTACCAGCCGACCGTTTCGCAGGTGGTCAATTTACTTGAGCGATTCAGCAGCTATCAGGCCGACCTTTCCAAAACCGTCGTCTTCCGCGAGCACTTCGCGGTGGCGGGAGCGGGGCCCGGGCCGTTTAATGCGGCTGCTACTCCGAGGGCACCACAGGTACCTGCGTTTTTCGAGGGCTGCATGGCATTGGATCTGATGCGTGCGAGGGTATGGCCAACGGGTGTTGAGCCCAACCGAATGCGGGTCAATTAGGCATTCAGTGCGGCGGGATGCTTGGAGCGATCTCGGATGGTGCACCCGCAATTCAATTGGTTGATGCGAGGCCCGGCTGGTCGCGCGGAGAGTCGGTGCCCTCTGATGAAGCCGCTCGAATTCTGGGTCGCCGTAAAGCTCTGCGAGATCCGGGTCCTGGCGGCTCCACTCCGGGTTGAGCTAGCCCGCATCCCAAGCCTTTTTGAGAGCGGCCATTGCCTCCGGCAGACGATCCATCTCAGCAAGTGTGCAAGCGCTACTGCAGAGGATCATGGTGTCTTCCGGGCCGCAACGCCAGTGCGAGATCAAGTCCGCGCTGATCGTCGTCGAATCGGCTCTGATACGCATAGTCACCCGCAAGTACAACACGTACGCGAGCATCGTCGGGAGTCTTCTTCACTGACCCTCGTAGATCGCGTCCTCCGTGGTATGGCTGAGCGTACAAAAGGGACTGAAGTGACCGTTAATTCGATCTTGCCCGGACCTACGTAGTCGCGTGGGGTAGGGGATTTTATTGACGACCTTTCGAAGGCAGGCGGCGAAACTGCGCAGCAGGTTGAGGAAGATTTCTTCAAGAATATGCGGCCGACGTCGCTGCTCCAGCGATTTGCTGCGGTA
The DNA here is from genome assembly GCA_036758705.1 of Pyrinomonadaceae bacterium. Lineage (GTDB taxonomy): Bacteria > Acidobacteriota > Blastocatellia > Pyrinomonadales > Pyrinomonadaceae > OLB17. The sequence continues at coordinate 2,245 of DAIOWA010000374.1, forward strand.
GAGGAGGTCGCCGATACGGTCGCTTATGATTCGAGTCCGCATTCTTCGGCGACGAACGGCGCCGCGATCCGTGTCGAAGGTGGTTTGGTAAGGTCAATTACTTGATGCGAGGCTCGGCTGATCGGCGGGAGCTACGCCTCCTTCCGGATATAGCCTTTCGAATTCAGGATCGCCGTGAAGCTTCGCGAGATCCGGGTCTTGGCGCGTCCATGCGGGGTTGCGGTACCCGGCTTCCCAAGCCTTTTTGAGTGCCGCCATCGCCTCAGGCAGCCGATCCATCTCCGCGAGCGTGCACGCGCTGTTGTAGAGGATCATCGTATCGTCCGGCCGCAGTGCCATGGCGAGGTCAAGTTCACGCTGGGCGTCGTCGTACCGGTTTTGATAGGCGTAGTCGCCAGCAAGCAATACACGTACTCGAGCGTCCTCCGGCGTTTTCCGCAGTTGAGCTTCGAAGATCGCGATCTCGCGGAACGTATAGTTTTTCAGTGCGTCGGCTTTACCGAGCGCACCGAGCGCGTTGTGTATCGGGATCGTCGTATTGTAGTTCTCGCCAGCATGAGCCAGCGCATCTTCCATGATGTCCAAGACTTCCTGATAGCGCCCGGATTCGAAGAGTGCACGTCCAAAGAGGTGATATCCGCCGTCGATGTCCGGATCGCGGGCCAAAGCGGCTCTGATCTTATCGACCGCCGATGCGTAGTTGCCCTGCGCAAAATCCAGCCATGCCTCGGCACAGCGGATCTCCGGCTCATCTCGGCCGGTGGCGATGGCCTTCTGCGCGGCGACGTTTACGCGGTCGATCCAATCCTGCTTACGCTCGAAATAGTAATAATACTGAGCACATACGTTCGCGATCGCGGCGTGGGCTACGGCGAAATTCGGGTCGAGCGCGACGGCGTTCTCGTACATCTGCAGAGCGAACTGCATATCCTGCCGGCCGACGCGGCGAGCAAAGTTTCGACCGCGGAGATATAGGTCGTACGCGTGCAGATTCTCGGTCGGCTTTTCAGCCAGAGCTTCCTGCTCCTGCGGCGACAGCGTGATTCGCAGGGCCTCGGCGATCTTTGACGCGATCTCGTCCTGCACGGCGAACACGTCTTCCATCTCGCGGTCGTAACGTTCCGACCAGACCGGAAAATCGGTGTTTGCATCAACAAGTTGAGCGTTGATGCGAAGGCGGTTGCCCGATCGGCGAAGGCTGCCGGACAGCACGTATGACGCGCCGAGTTCCTTGCCGACTTGGCCCGCAGTCACCTGCTTGTCGCGATACGGCATTACGACGGCGCGCGAGAAAGTCCGCAGACGTTTGATCTTGGAAAGCTCGGTCGTGATGTCTTCGGTGATGCCGTCGCGAAGGTATTCGTCTTCCTTGATGCCGCTCAAGTTTTCGAAATAAAGCACGGCGATCGAGTGTTCGTGCGCCGGCGACGAGGGCGTCCGACTGTTGTGGATAGCGCTGTTTTCACCTGAATGCCGCCCGGAACTTACGTCCCGTTTAAGCCTCTTGAGAGCTGTCTTAAGATCCGTCGCGGTTTGATAACGAAGGTCGCGATCTTTTTCAAGCGCCTGCGAGATTATCCGGTCGAGATCGGCGGG
>DAIOWA010000375.1:0-3834 GCA_036758705.1 Pyrinomonadaceae bacterium
GGACAATGAGATCATCCCAAATCGCTCGTCGTTCAATTCCGGTGCGACCGGCACACAGGCTCTCTATACGCTGCTCAACGAGACCGGCCGCAACGTCACTCGATGGCAGTCGCCGATGGACGCACTGACGACGCAATCAGTGAAGAATACGCCATCCACGTTTGTCGTTGTCGGGAAGACTCGGAGACAGTTTGAGGATATCGAGATCAAGCAGCTGCTCGAATGGGTGAACAACGGCGGCCGGCTCGTGCTCGCCGATCGCAACTTGGACGAACGGCTGACGAAGGCTATAGCGGTGTGGCAGTTGACGCAGAAGACCAACGATCTCGAGCTTCTGATAATGACCGACCCGTCGGACGCTCCGCAGATGACGAGCGGAATGCCGGCGTCCAAGCCTGTGCAGCCGAGCGTGTTTACGCAGAATGTAAATGCGATCCAGACGTCAAGGTTCGCTTCGCACATCGAGATCTCGATGAAGGCGCCCGATGTGGTTCAGACGAGCGGGTATGGTTCCGACACGGCGAACATAACCGCGCAGCCGAGATCGACTCTGTATGATTTTTACCAACCGACGCCGAGCCCTTCGCCGACTGGAACCACTTACGAAATGCGAGGAGACGCGCCGCCACCGGCTCCATCGCGATCAACATCCTTAACGACTGTTCAAGGCGACGAAGTTGCTGGCGACGCGGCGTATTCGGCTCCGGTGGTTCACGTGATCGGGAATGCTCGAAATGTGCTAGTTGATATTCCGTATGGGGCTGGTGAGATCGTTGTTTTGTCGGATCCGTTCATCGTCTCGAACGCGGGTCTCGGGCTGGTCGACAATGCGCAGCTTGCGATCAACGTCGTCGCGTCAGGCGGCGGGCTGGTCGCGTTCGATGAGTTTCATCAGGGCTACGGTGCGAACCGGAATCAGCTTTTCGCATACTTCTCGGGCACGCCGATGATCGCTATTTTCGGGCAGCTCGCGCTGATCATATTTGTCATTATGTTTTCGCGAAGTCGCCGATTCGCGCGGGCCGTCCCGGAACGTGAGCCCGACCGGCGGACGAAGCTTGAGTATGTCGGAGCGATGGCCGAACTTCAGCAGCGGACGCGGGCTTACGATCTGGCTCTGGAGAATATCTTCGCTGATTTCAAACGGCGTGTTTCGAACCTGTTTGGCCTTGATGTCCGATTAACCAGTTCGCGTCAACTCGCAAAGCTCATAGCCGAGCGAGGCAAAGTTGATGCAGCCGAGGTCGAATCGGTGCTTGAGAAGGTTCAGGACATCATCCACGGCGAGGCGACCAATAAGAGGGAAACGGTTGCTCTCGCCGGTCGGCTTCGCGAGATAGAGAGCCAGCTTGGGATGGATCGAACAGTGAATCGGCGGGCCGTCAGATGACTAATCTCGACCTGATCATCCTGGTCGTTCTTTTCTTCGCGACGAGCGTCGTCGGCGTCGTTACCGGCAGCAATTCGCTGATCACGGTGCCAGTGATGTTTCAGTTCGGGATCGAAGAGAAGCGGGCGATCGCGACGAATATGTTCGGCCTGACATTCATGGCGATCGGCGCGACGATCCCGTTCATCCGGCAGGGAAAGATCGAGCCGCGAAAGCTGACGCCGCTGATCGTACTGACGATCGTCGGATCAGCGCTTGGAGCATTGCTCGTCGGATACATCACGAACCAGTCCATCCGGTTGATCGTGTCGATCGCGATGTTTATTGTCGTCGTGTTTACGTTGTTGAGGCCCCGACCGAGTACCGCCGCGGAAAAAGAGAACGACCCCGCCCTTCGGGCACCCCTCCTTCGTAAGGAGGGGAGTTTTTATCTTGGCCTCGCTGTAACGTTCCTGCTGGCGATCTACGGCGGGTTATACAGCGGCGGATATGTGACGATCCTGACGGCGGCGTTCGTCGCATTTCTCGGTATGAACTACGCCGAATCCGTCGGATCGACCAAGCTCGTGAACGTGTTTTCGTCGGGCGTGGCGACGGTGGTCTTTATGTGGCAAGGTCTTGTAGACTATAGCCTCGGGGCAATCCTTGCCGTGACCATGTTTGCCGGTGCGTATGTCGGAGCACATTATGCCGCGAAGATGAACGAGGTCTGGCTCAAGCGGATATTTCTAGCTACCGTTGTTCTGTTAGCGATCAAGACACTTTATGATTTCGCAGCCTGAATCGCCGCGAAAAGGCGCATAGAAGCGCAAATCTAAGAATTCGGCTTTTGTTCATTTTGGGCCTTCTTGCGGCCATTAATCTTTAATGCTGAACTACACTCCTCAGACTGTCGCACACATTCTTAATGAACTTCGGAAGACCATCGTCGGGCAGGACGAGGTGATCGAGCAGATCATCGTCGCCGTGCTGGCCGAGGGGCATGCGTTGCTAGAAGGCGTACCGGGGACGGCGAAAACGCTGACGGTTAAGACGCTCGCACAGATATTGGGCGCACGGTTTTCGCGTATCCAGTTTACGCCGGACCTGATGCCGTCGGACATCACGGGCACGAACGTGTTCAATATGCAGTCATCGGAGTTTTCGCTGCGGCACGGCCCGATCTTTACCGACATCCTGCTCGCGGACGAGATCAACCGTACGCCGCCGAAGACGCAGGCTGCGTTGCTCGAAGCGATGGAAGAACGGCAGACGACGATCGACGGCGAGCGGCACCAGCTTTCGCCGATCTTTACAGTGCTCGCTACCGAAAACCCGATCGAATACGAAGGCACGTATCCGCTGCCTGAAGCTCAGCTCGACCGGTTTCTTTTGAAGATCCTGATCGATTATCCCGCAGTTGACGACGAGTTGGAGATTGTCGCTCGGTGGGATGCGGGGTTCAACTCGCATCATCTCGAACGCCTCGACATTCAGCCGCTGCCTGATCCGTCGGCGATCCAGCATTGCCGTGCGGAAGTCCGCGCGATGCGGATGGAGCCGGGAGTGCAGAAATACATCGTCGAGATCGTCCGCAAGTCTCGCAACCATCCGACGATTCTCTACGGAGCCAGCCCGCGTGCGTCGATAGCACTGCTGCTCTGCTCAAAAGCCCTCGCCGCCATCCGCGGCCGCGAATTCCCGACACCCGACGACGTCCGAGACATCGCCATGCCCGTCCTCCGCCACCGCCTCGCTTTAAGGGCTGAGGCTGAGCTTGAAGGAGCTACGACCGATGCCGTTATTTCGGATATTTTGAAGACCGTCGAAGTGCCTCGGTAGGAGTTTTTGAGTTCGTAGCCTATTTACCGCTTGCGAATTGGATCGCCTTTCGGCGGATGCCGATCGATCAGAACATCGTCGTAACGAATGGAAATAATTCGGGGCCGATTGAAGCGAAGAATTTCAATTGTGGCCTGCCCGATCTCGGACATCGGCAAGATACTAAGATGGTCCTCGGACCATATAAAATGGTCAGCCCAGTTCATCGTTCGCGGATCGAATAACGGGATTTCCCGTCCGATCGAAATAGAGACAACTGTGGTTTTATTGGATTTATAACGGTTACAATGACAGCATGCTAATGCTAAATTTTCAAGGTCATTGGAACCCTCTGGATCGATGTGATCGACGCTAAATTCGACTACTTGCCATTTTTCCGACGCGTGACAATATTCGCACAAAGAAGCCGCTCGTTCACGAACGAGCTGTCTCAGAGACGATGAAAACTTATGGGGCAAGGGGAGATTCTCCCAAGAGTGCCGAGTTTCTAATTACTCTGTTCATGTGACTGAGCAGGTCGTCCATTTCCAGATATCCGTCGAGTTCCCTGGTTTCCTCTTCTGACAGCCCCAAACCTTTTTCTTTGTCGGTAAGAAAACCGATGCGTTCCCGCAGAGCCGATG
>DAIOWA010000376.1:0-3834 GCA_036758705.1 Pyrinomonadaceae bacterium
GTTCGGCCGAGCCCGAACAGCCGATTTCGCTGGTCATTGGTCCACGCCTTCGAAGCGCCGCCGCCGCCGATCTTCCGCAACGAAAGCGTGTCGTTCAAACCGAGCTTCGCCATGTAATCGTTCACCGCGTCGGTCGTCACTTTGTCGAGCACGAGGTTAGTCGCGGTGTTGTCAGACAAAACGATCATCAAGTTCACAGCCGTCTTCAGGTCGATCTTCGTGCCGTCAGAAAACTCAAACAGGATGCCTGAGCCGCCCTGCTTCTTCTCCTTGGTCAGCTCGATCGGGTCGTCCCATTTGACTTTACCTTCCGCGACCTGCCGAAAAGTCTCGGCCATGATCGCGAGCTTGATCGTACTCGCCGTCCGCACCTGATCTTCCCCGCGACGCGAGTATACTTTTCCGCTATCGAGATTCTTGGCGTAGATCGAGACCTTGCCATCGAAGTCGGCTATCGCCGCTTGAATTTTCGCGTCCGTCGAGGCGATCGCAACTCTCTGCGCGGCGACAAACGAGCTTGCGAATAGAGCAATTAGGAATATCCCAACGATTTTCTTCATATTCGTGAAATTTGTGTAATTCGTGGCTAATTTATACGCCGTGAACATCCGCTCCCCAAATATATTTGTGCAGCTGCAAATTCAACCGAACTCTCAATCCGCTCTGCGAAACTGCCTCGGCGATCGGCCGCATATCGATGCCGTGGACGGGCGAGATCAGGATCTCTTTGCAGCGGTTTGCGAGATCGTATTTCTCGATGACCTCCTTCGCGAATTTCCAATCCGCTAGATCCGCGACAACGAATTTCACCTCGTCCATATCCGGTCGGAGGCGTTCGAGGTTCGGCCAGTGATTTCGCTCGGCCTCTCCCGATGCAGGGCACTTCACGTCGAGAATGATCTTCGCCCGTGGATCGACGGCTTCCGTCGAAACAAATCCGCCGGTCTCGATCAGCACTTCATAACCGCTATCGCAAAGTTCCGCGATGAACGGAAATACATTCTTCTGCGCCAGCGGCTCACCGCCAGTTACCTCGACCAGCGGACAACCAAACTCGTCCAGCTTAGCGAAGATCTCTTCAAACGATATCCGCTCGCCGCCGGTGAACGTATATTCGCTATCGCACCAAACGCACCGCATCGGACAGCCCGTAAGCCGCACAAAAGAACACGGCCGCCCCGTATGCGACGACTCACCCTGTATGGATAGAAAAATTTCGGTGATGCGTAGATCCACAAGAATTCACTTAAAACTTATCACCTATCACCTATTCCGGAGTAAGTGATAGGTGAAAAAGTCGTAAGGCCGATTCACCGTTTGGCTAAGTTAGAACAGACCGAACCATTGATAATAGTTCAATACTTCTCCAACCCCGAACGACGCGAGGTTCGCGATGAGGATCGCAACAAACGATCGTACCCATTCAACCTCGCGTCCTCGGAACGCAAGCAAAAATAGAAGGCACTCGCCCGCGGGAGCGAACGTCTCAGCGACGGCAAGATAAAGCCAACGCGGCTCACCGTAGAAGATCGTCGGCAAAACGAGCACGACGATAGGGTACGTACACGCCGTGAGCCAAATGCCGCAAAGGAGTCGTTGCTTGAAAGAAACCTCCGCCGAGAGTCCGAGCAGCAAGATCGGCGTCTCGATCAGGATCGTGAGCAGATATCCGAACGGCAGGAAATACCAGAGATCGCCAAGCGGAAGGTTCTGCGTCTGAACGAAATTGACGTCGTCGAACAGGAGCATAGATCTGTTGCACAAGCCCGTGCGTTAGCAAGGGCGGTACATCCAAGTTTGAGTATCGCCCTTACTAATGTACGGGCTTGAGCGTTTAGAGCATCTTCACCAGGAACGGAAATTCAGCCAGTACGTGTCCGATCGCAAACGCAAAGTAGATGTCGCGGGTTGTCGTATAGTCCACCGCGAAGCCAAACCACAACGCCACCGAAACTACCACCGAAAACACGAGGAAAGCCGCAAAGGCCTTCGGGATCCCGTTGGCATTCGCGAACATCGGCACCTCTTTCAATCTCCATGGGATCGCACGCCGATCGACCAGCGGTATCAGCAGGAGCCAGACGAAGTAGTGGATCGATTCGAGAAAGACGTGCGTCGCGACGAGCAGATGGCTTGAGATCGACGGCAGTATCTCGGCGCCGGAATGCTGATTGATCCGCCAGAAGAGATTCGTGTCCTGCGGCAGATTCGGCTGGCCGGCAAGCAGCGCCCAAAGGAAAACGAGAAACACCGGGATCGAAAGCAGACACAGGCGATACGCACGCAGCCATTCCGGACGCGTCCGCCGTATCTGCCGCTCAAGAAACCACATCGCGACGAACGGATGCAGGTAAACGAGAGCGAGGCTCCAATATTGCGGCACGATCCAGGCGAGCCAGGCGAGAAAGAACGCCGCCGCGAACGCGAGCGACCAATCTCGCCGACGCTGCTTACCTCGCAAATAGAACAGCGATCCGACCCAGACGATCAACGCAGTGTTCCAAACCGCCGCGTAAACCTGCCAACTCGCAAGCGACCACAGCCAGTTTCCGCTCGCGAAATAGAGCGTCAGATACACTGCGGTCAGCACGACAACTCCGCCTATTCCGACCGAATAAAACAGTCGCGATCTTCCCCACCGCACCGGCATCCGCGCGGCGAAGTATCGAAACTCCATCAAGTTGTGCGGCCCGGCGAATAGAAATATGGTGACTATCGATAGCTGCAGCGGAAACGATCCGATCAAAACCGCGCCAACGGCGCACACCGAGACGAACGCGATCAAAAACACGTGCGCACTCGTCAATTGAAACGGCCTGACGCGGATATTCTGCAAAATTATTCTTCTCCCGGCTTCTTTGGCTCTTCCGGATCGGGCACGATCAGAACGGGATTATCTTCCTCCGCCGAGACCTCAAGCTTTATCGCTCCGCCGCCGAATTTGTAGTAGTGCATCCCCTGAACAAACATCTTCCCGGTTATCGACCTTGCCTCCGGCGGCGGGCCGGCATTCGCGTAGACCATAGTCGCGAGCGCACCACCGGCCAGCACTATCAACCCTGTTGCGACCGGCTTCGACACCCGTCCCGAGCGTGCGAACCACACACCCGCGAATACCATCGCGAGGCTCAGAAGCACGCCGCCGGCGATAGTCTGAATTCCCGTAACTCCAGCCGAGGCGGTATCGCTCGCTCCACCGTCGATCGCATCGATCTCTGCTCGAAGCTGATTCAACTGTGCCTTCGACAATATCAGCTTTGCCTCTTTCGCATCGCGACGCAGCCGGATGTCGAGGTGTGTATCGATAGACGCGGTCTTTGCAGACTTCTTCGGCGTCGTGTCCGGCCGCGGAATATCCGCAACTGCCGAACCGGCAAACATCATCAGTGCAATAAATGTGATCAGTATTTTCATAGGTCCTCCATACCGAAATTTTGATCGGATTATAACAGCGTTCTTATGTTTTCAGTTTTAAGTTTTCAGTTATCAGTTATTCCGAACATAACCTCGGCCTGCATATAAGAACGTTGATCAGGCCATATCCATGCACGCCGCGTCTGACAATTTCCTCGGTTTTAGCTAATATCATCGAATATGCGTTCGCAATTAAAACGATTCATCGATCAGATGGAGCCGAACTCCATCGCCATCATTCCCGCGGCTCACGAACAGACGCGCAGCTATGATACCGAATTCAAGTTTCGGCAAGATTCGGACTTCTGGTATCTGACCGGATTTCCGGAACCCGACGCGATAGCTGTGATCGACCCGGAGAACAAAAAATCGCCGTACACCCTCTATGTCCGACCGCGAGACCTTGAGATGGAAACATGG
>DAIOWA010000377.1:0-3831 GCA_036758705.1 Pyrinomonadaceae bacterium
AAGGTCTTCGGCAACCGTAACGTCGGTCACGGTCACAGTTTCGAGCCGCGGGTCATCGAGTTCGAACCCGACGACTTCGCTGATCTCGTCTTTCAGAGCTTCGGCTAGTCTTTCCGATCGTCGGGCCATTTCTTACAATTCGGTCGCCGCGATCTTCTCGATCACGAAGGCTTCGATCTCATCTCCAAGCTTGATGTCGTTAAAGTTCACGAGGCTGATACCACACTCAAAGCCCTGTCGAACCTCGTTGGTATCATCCTTGAACCGCTTGAGCGTGGCGATATCCCCTTCCCAGATAACAACACTGTCGCGAAGGAGGCGTGCCTTGGCTTGGCGCCGAATAACGCCATCCGTGACACGACAGCCGGCGATCGTGCCGATGCGAGAAACCTTGAAGGTCTCTTGTACCACGGCCTTGCCGAGGATGACCTCTTTCTCGATCGCGTCCAGCATGCCGATCATGGCCGCTGTGATCTCTTCCTCGACCTTGTAAATGATCGAGTGAAGCCGGATGTCGACATCCTCGTGCTTGGCGATGTCGGCAACGCGGGCTTCGGGCCTTACGTTGAAACCGATGATCACAACGGCGGTTGAAGCGTCGTCAGCCTGTGTCGCCGAGGCTAGGAGTACGTCGGATTCGGCGATCGCACCGACGCCGGCACGGATAACACGAACTTTGACCTTTGCCGTTGAAAGTTTTTCGAGCGTTGCGCGAAGAACTTCGACCGAACCTTGCACGTCAGCCTTGAGAATGACAAGGAGTTCCTTGATCTCAGCCTGGCCGAGCGATTCGATACCACGTTTGGTGGTCTTGAGCATCGCTGCCTGCCGCGCCTGCATCTGGCGCTGTTGGGCGATATCCTGAGCACGTTCGACATCAGCGACTACCTGGAAGGTGTCACCTGCCTGCGGGACACCCTGAAGGCCGAGGATCTCGACCGGCGTTGCGGGCCCGGCTTCGGTAACCAACTCGCCGCGATCCGAGAACATCGCTCGAACCTTTCCGGAGAACTGTCCGACGATGAACGGATCGCCGACACGCATCGTACCCTGCTGGACGAGTGCCGTTGCGACCGCACCGCGACCTTTATCGAGCTTTGCTTCGAGCACGACACCTGAAGCACGGCGAGTCGGGCTTGCCGTGAGTTCGAGTATGTCTGCCTGGATCAGAACCGTTTCGAGCAGAGTGTCGAGGTTCTGTTTCTGCTTCGCCGAAACCGGAACCATCTCGACATCGCCGCCCCATTCGACCGGCTGAAGGCCAAGCCCCGCGAGGCCCTGTTTCACCTTGTCCGGATTCGCGTCAGGTTTGTCGATCTTGTTGATAGCAACGATGATCGGGACGCCGGCTGCCTTCGAGTGTTCGACGGCTTCGACGGTCTGCGGCATGACTCCGTCGTCGGCCGCGACAACAAGAATTACAACGTCCGTGGCCTTTGCTCCGCGGGCACGCATCATTGTGAACGCTTCGTGACCCGGCGTGTCGAGGAATACAACGCGACGCTGTTCGCCGTTCTCGCCGCCCGGAACGTAGACGCTGTACGCACCGATGTGCTGGGTGATACCGCCGGCTTCGCCTTCGGCAACATTCGCCTGACGGATCGCGTCGAGGAGTGAAGTTTTACCGTGGTCGACGTGTCCCATGACCGTAACCACCGGAGCACGCGGCTCCATTACGTCGTCGGCGTCGGCGGCGATGAGTTCTTCGAACTCCTGCTCGACGACCATCTCTTCGAACGGAACGAAGCTCACATCGAACCCGAAATTCATCCCGAGTTCGATCGCCATCGTTTCGCCGATCGGCTGGTTGAGTGTCGCGAAAATTCCTTTCTTTACAAGCAGTTGGACGATGTCTCGCGGCGGGACTCCGAGAGCTTCCGAGTATTCGCGAATCGTCGCTCCTTCGACCAGGCGGACGCTCTTGAACTCGTCGGTATCCTTGCGGCCGATCTGATCGGCAATTCGTTCCTCGATCGTACGCTGACGCGGCTGATCGATGTCACGCTCGGCGAATCTACCGCCTTTGGCGTCCTTGCCCTTTCGGCCGCCAGAGCGTCCCGGACGTCGGCGATTGTCGGCCGGCGGCGTGTAAACCGTCTGCGGCGAGCTGCTTTCACCCGGAGTGCCGCGAAATTCACCGGGCCTGCGACCCTGATTTCGTGCGGCAATGATATCGGTTGCGAGTTTTCCTGCCTTGGTCGGTGCCTCAGAGACGACGCGTTCGCCGGGCTTGATGCCCTTCTGAAGCGCGTCCTTCGTAAGCGTGAGAGTCTTGATCTGAGTGCCGGCCGGTTTAACAACTTTCGGTGCGAGAACCTTCCTGATGGTCCGGGATTCCGGCTGGTCGACAGTGACTTCAGCGTCCTCCTCCGGAGCTTCTTCCGGAGCCTCGACCACTTCCTCGACCTCTTCGACGATCGGTTCCTCGATCGGCTCTTCGGGTTCAACGACCTCGACAGCCTTTTTCTTCAGGACCTTTCGAACGGCCGGAGCCGCCGCTTCGACCTCCGCCGGAGCAGTAGCCTCAACGACCTCCGGGGCGGTTTGCGGAGCCTCGGCAGCTTCAGCGGGAGCAACGCTCTCATGAATATCCTCGCCGCCTTCCGCATCGGCTTTCTTTTTAATAACCTTGATCGCCCGCTTCGGAGCAACCTCGGTCTTTGGGAAGTACTTTAGGCGTACCTTTTCGGCGATCTCGACACTAACGGAATTGGACGGGACACTTACATCCGCTCCCTCGCGGCGCAGGTCCTCGATAACGCGTTTAGCGTCCTGCTTCAAATCCTTCGCGAGATCATAAACCCTGACTTTCTTAGCTGCTGCCATAATAACTCTGCGTTAGTCTTGCCTGGCCAGGGCTCATTTTGTAAAGGCCGGTTCTAGGGAGAAAATCTGAAATTGAGCACGACGATCCGCACGGCTACGACTGAGCCTCTTCGTGCTTCTCTGGTGTTTGGTCGCCTTCCGCCTCGGTCACAGCCTCAGACATCACCTCGACGGCCTCCGCCTGTTCCTCTTCGGCAACTTCTGCACCTGCCTCCTCCGACTCCTCGACGGGAGCCTCTTCCGTCTCGCCAACCGTTTCCTCGGCGGCAGCATCGGAATCCGTGACTTCCTCCGAACCTTCCGACTCGGACTCAGCCGGGGCTTCTTTTGCGGCAACCACTTCTTGAGCGGAGCCGATGATGCCCTGAGCGTCGTCAAACGTGATATCCAGAGCTTCAACGAGGTCGTCGATCGACATCGCCGCAAGTTTCTCTACGCCGTCGACGCCCTTTTCGGCAAGTATCTCGGCCTGATTTGCATTGACGCCTTCGAGAGCAGTGATCGGCACAGCCTCACCCGACGCCATCATCTTGCCCATCTGTTGAGCGATCTCTTTCTTCAGGACCTCTTCACTAACGATGTCGATGTCCCAACCGACAAGGCGAGTGGCGAGACGGACGTTCTGTCCTTTCTTACCGATGGCAAGGCTAAGCTGATCTTCGCCAACGATGACGTGCATCTTTCGCTTATCGATGTCGGTAATGCGCACCTGTGAAACCTTCGCCGGCGACAAAGCATTTGCCGCGAACACTGAAGGCTCGTCGGACCATTCGATAATGTCGATCTTCTCGCCGCGGAGTTCCTTGATGATCGATTGAACACGCGACCCCTTCATCCCGACACAGGCTCCGACCGGATCGACGTCGCGCTCGTTCGACGTAACGGCGATCTTTGCTCGATCGCCCGGCTCGCGGACGGCCGACTTGATCACAACCGTTTCGTCGTAGATCTCAGGAACCTCCATTTCGAATAGACGCTTGACCAGTTCCGATGACGCCCGCGAGA
>DAIOWA010000378.1:0-3815 GCA_036758705.1 Pyrinomonadaceae bacterium
CAGCCATACCTTTCAGCTCGGCGAAGACCCGCAAACGGATCTGTTGATGCAGAAGGAGCTTTAGCCACGAATTAACACGAATCACACGAATTTTTGTTGATCCATATTCGTGTAATTTGTGTAATTCGTGGCTAATTTCTTGCCAATCTTCGCAAGATGCGATAATGTTGCATCTGTGCGACACATCCTGAACCCGCCTAATCCCTACGACCGATATTCCGCGGAGTATGTTGGTGAACCTCCGCCGACCAAGCTTGAGATCTTCGAGGAAACCGCAACAAAGAAGGTAATAACGAAAGCGTTCGCGTCCGATTGGGAAGGCGGCTGGCGATATACGGTGAACTGCTATCGCGGATGCGTTCACGGCTGCACATACTGTTTCGCACGGCAGTATCACGAGTATCTCGGCTACGGAGCGGGGACGGATTTCGAGACAAAGATCGTCGTCAAGCCCAACACGCCGCGGCTGCTTCGCGAAGAACTGAAGAAGACCCGTGACAAGATGCCGCACATCGACTTCTCTTTCGCGACCGATCCGTATCTGCCGCTCGAGGCTGAGTACAAACTCACCCGACAATGTCTCGAAGTATGCGCCGAGTTTCGCGTTCCGGTCGGTGTGATCACGAAATCGCCGCTCGTCACCCGCGACATCGACGTGCTGCAGAAGCTCAAGGTCACGGTATTCTTCTCGCTGCCGTTCCTGACGAAAGAATCATCCAACCCATTCGAACCCTACACGCCGGTTCCCGAGGCTCGCTTTCGAGCAATGAAGACCCTCTCCGACGCAGGCATCGCGACCGGCATCAGCGTGGCACCGATCATTCCCGGCTACAACGAATCGGACATTCCCGGCCTTCTCGAACGTGCAAAAGAAGCCGGAGCAACGCGGGCTTTTATGTCGATGCTCCACCTCGATACCGATTCGATCGAAAACTACTTCGTCGAGAAAATGTACGAACGCATTCCCACCAAGGCCGCGAAGATCATCAACACAATGAAACGCGAACGCGGCGGAACGCTCCGCCATCGCACCTACAAAGAACGCTCGACCGGAAAGACAGAGCAATGGGAAGTGACGACAAAACTCTTCGATTTCCACGCCAAGCGACTGGGATTCCGTCAACACGAAAAGCCCGCCGAGCCCGAGCCGCCTGTCTCAATGCCAGTACAGCAGACCCTCTTCTAGCCTTGATTCAAACAGGATGAAGAGGATGAACTTGATACTTGTTCGTCGGTTTCGCCATCCTGTTTATCCTCTACATCCTGTTAGAATTCTCCTATGCAGAATCGAATAGAAGTTTTCGAGCAGATGATCGCAGCGGACCCGAGCAACACGATGGTGATGTTCGGCCTGGCGAAGGAATACGAGAAAGAGAAGCGATATGCCGACGTGATCCGCGTGCTCGAAGATTATCTAGCGAAAGCCGACGACGAAGGCAACGCCTACGGAACGCTCGCCGCCGCCTACGAACGGACCGGCAACCGCGAGAAAGCTGTCGAAACCTACAAAAAAGGCATCGACGTCTCCCTCACCCACGGTCATCCATCTATGGCAAACGAATACAAGATGACTTTGGATCTGGATCTTGCGGACTAACTATCCACTATTCACTTGTCACTATCCACTGAAGATAAGGCCGTCAATTTTCTTCAGTGAATAGTGGATAGTGGATAGTGGATAGTTACCTCACGGGTGAGCAGGTACCTGTTTAGAAGTTATCGATCAAGGCTTGAAAGAACTCCTGCGGCGATCCGATCCGAATTCCGATTCGAGCGAAAACTTCGTCCGTAAAATGGTCACGGTTCTTCGTGATGATCCAATCCGGTTGACTGTCGATAGCCGCCAACACGACCGGTACATCGGAAAGATGCCGGATCAGGCTGCGATTGGCGTCTACTCGTTTCTCGTCGGCGAGAGGAACCGTTATCGGCCGAGCCAACTTCAGAAATCCCTTAAGATCGCTGAGTATCTTCTTGGTTTGATTCTCACCAAGCCTGGCGGATAATTTGGCCAAGTTACGTTCAACTTCGATCCGGTTTATTTCGGGTAGAACAAGTCGACAGGTCTTTGCCGCACACAACGCCAACACGGCTTTGTTCTGTCCGAAACGGCTAACCAAGCCGTCGGTCAATACATTGCTGTCAAGAAGCAGCCTCGGCTCCCGCGTCTTCATTTACGCTTCTTTTTTGAAAGTTTTGGGTAGAGTTCCGCAAAGACTTCGTCCCGCGTCTCCGGTAAGGTCGTTAAAACCTCGTCACTGGTTATTCCAGCCTTAGTAAGTGTGCTTTCGATCGAGTCGCACAATGCGTTGAACTTGCTCATTTCAGGCAGCAGAAGAAGCGAATTTCCGATCTGAAGAATTGAGATCGGGCTGCCCGATTCGAGCCCCTGTTCATCCCGAAATTCCTTTGGCAAGACCAGCTGTCCCTTTTCGGACAGCCGCATTGTGGTCACATAACTAACCAGTTTCTTTTTCTCAGTGATCGTCTGCATAGCGTGCGGTAGGAAATTCCTACAACTCAAGACTACTGCTGCTGCCTTGAAGAATCAAGAGTATTTTTGACTAAGGTGCGCCCGGCTTCGCACATTGAGACACGCTGGCCTTCCTGATCCGAACCGGCTTTTCGGGTTTCTCTTCGGTCACGTTGGCCTTGTTGATCGCGTCGACGACTTCCATTCCTTTCGTCACCTTTCCAAACGCAGCGAACTTGTTGTTTAGATAAGCAGCCTCGGCGACTAGGATGAAGAAGTTGGTTGTAGCGGTGTTCGGTTCGTCGGCACGGGCCATTGAGACGATGCCGCGTTCGTGGAGGATCTTGTTTGGCTCGTCCGGAATCGTCCGGCGAGCTCGATTGCCCATCGCCCGCGTTACCTTCTTGTCCTCGCGTGACCAGATGTTGCCGCC
Organism: Pyrinomonadaceae bacterium; assembly: GCA_036758705.1. Lineage (GTDB taxonomy): Bacteria > Acidobacteriota > Blastocatellia > Pyrinomonadales > Pyrinomonadaceae > OLB17. Next base: position 2,907 of record DAIOWA010000378.1, read on the forward strand.
TTGAATAACAAAGGTCGGCACGACGCGGTCGAACGAGGTCGTATCGAACAAGCCCGTTGCGACAAGATTCAAAAAGTTTCGGACCGATTCCGGAGCGTGCTCGGGGTACAACTCCATCTCGATCAACCCGGCTTCCGTATCGAGCGATACACACTGCGACGCCATTGTTTTAACATCCGCTTTGTCGAATGGTTCCGGAGCGTACTCAGGCTGAGGCGTGGGACGAGCGTTTGCCTTTGGCGTCTCTTTGACCTCAGGCCGCGGCTCCTGCGCCGACACCGTGATGGAAACCAAAGCGAAGCCGGCCAAAAGGATCCAACGTAATGCCATACGAACTGATTTTCCGCCAAACGGGAATGGGTGTAAAGTGTTGCTAATTATGTTCAAACCAACGCACCTCGTCCGGATCGTCCTTCTGGTTGTTTTGTCATCGACGTTTCTCTTCGGTCAGCGTCCGCTATCCAAACCGACCGAAACCGGCGGGCCATTGATCCCCGAACAGGCCGCGTTCGACGTTCAGACTTACGATGTGTCGATCAAAGTAGATCCGGCAACCAAGTCGATAACCGGTACCACGGTAATGACCGCAAAGATCGTGAACCCGACCGACACGATCATCCTGAATCTCGACACGCCGTATAAGATCGATCGCGTATTCGGCGAAGGTGGCAATCGGCAGGTGGGCTTAAAGTATGTGCGTGAAGGCGGAAAGATCAGGATCACCTTCCCGACGCGAAAGAAAAAGGGCGATACGTTCGAAACCGTCATTTCATATGGAGGTACGCCACGGGTCGCACCGAATCCGCCATGGGTCGGTGGTTTTATCTGGGCCAAAACACCGAGCGGTGCCGACTGGGTCTCGATCGCGATGCAGAACGACGGTGCCGATCTTCTTTTCCCGGTCAAAGA
>DAIOWA010000379.1:0-3808 GCA_036758705.1 Pyrinomonadaceae bacterium
TATCGGGACAGCGATGATCCTGCGATTCACCCGGCCGGAGATCCGCAATCCGTTGTCCGTTTCTGTGTTGGACGCGCTGACAGACGTGGTATTGAGCCTCGATGAAAATGTCGGTGCCCTTATATTGACGGGTTCCGATGATGTCTTCGCATCAGGTGCGGATCTGCGAGAGATCGCGGGAGTAACTGGTGAAACCGCGGCGGAATTTGCGAAACGCGGTCAGCGGCTTATGAACACGATCGCTATGCTTCAGGCGAAAACGATCGCTGCGGTAAACGGATATTGTTACGGCGGTGCTCTCGATCTAACTCTTGCGTGCGATTCACGGATCGCATCGCCGAACGCTGAGTTTTGTCATCCCGGAGGCGGGTTGGGAATAATGACCGGCTGGGGCGGAACCCAACGTTTGCCAAGATTAGTAGGCGAGGCCGCGGCGTTAGAATTATTTCTGACTGGGAAAAGGGTTTCAGCGGATGAAGCTCTTCGTATGGGATTGATCGACCAAATCGCCGCCGACCCTTTGACCGCGGCTATTGATTCTTGTCCTTGACCTCGCCCTTAACCTCTACGTCGGGTTGGGTGAACTTGCCGTATTCGAACAATATTTTCGTATCCTTCACGGCGACGCCGTCCTTCAGCCGTACACGATATTGAACGTGCGAAAGGGTTTGCGGCGTTAGGATCCCGAACCCGCTGTCGGTGTATTCAAGTAGATCTTCGGCCACGACCACGGGCTGTGCCATACCGAGCGGTTGAATGGTACGCTCGCGCAATTCCCGTCGGACGTTGAAGGTATCCGCGTCGATCCACAGTTTTCCGCGAATACGGGCGTCCAATTCCACGTTCGTCGGGCCTTCGATCTCTATGTCGTAGTTATTGGATGCCGAAGGAGTATTTACTGCGATCGCGGGATCAGCGCGGATCTGTTCGAAAAGGACGACGTAGACATTCTTTCCGCCGATCGACTCGCGTCCGGCCATCGTAAATCTGAACCGGCCGCGAAGTTCGTCGGAAAGAGCGATCGCTTGAAACAGCGTCAGGCCGTTGATAGCAAAATCTTCATCAAACCGACTGCTTTCGTCGCGGATCCGTTCGTATTCCTTTTGCGAATTGTCCGAAGCAACGACCTTTTCAAAGAAGTCTTTCGCCCGGTCATCCACATTCGGAACCTTCTTGCCGTCGACCGCGATCACATTTCGAAACTCGGCGACGCGGCCTTGTTCCTTTGTTAGTTGATAGACGAGAAACGTCGAGTCGACGGTTTTTCTTTTCTTTATCTTTCCGTTCTTTTCATAGATCTCGAACGTCTTTTTTTCTTCCGACAGGAGATTCTTGAACGTTTCAAGGTAGACGCCCGTACGTTCTCTCGCCCGATTGATCATTTCCTGCGGCGTCACTTCCTCGACAAGCTGGCCGTTGCCCGTCGCGGTTGCGGTCAGGATAAGCATCACTATCAGGAATGATCTTTTTACGTCCATCTTTCTCATTCAAACACATTTCTGCGATGATTTGAATGCGTAATATTATGTCCGAAAAACCTGAAACGTGGACAACCCGATCCAGCCGCGAGATAGCCGATTGTCGTGTATTCAAAGTTAGAGAGGATACGAGCCGGCGAGATTCGGATGGACGCGAGGCGCGATTCTTTGTTGTTGAGAACCCGGACTGGGCCAATATCGTTGCGGTAACGAAAGATCGGCAGATTATCCTGATAGAGCAATTTCGGCACGGAACCGGCTCGATAGTCCTTGAGATCCCCGGCGGCATGGCCGACGAAGGCGAAGATCCGATAGCGGCCGCTTCTCGCGAACTGATCGAAGAAACCGGATTCTCACCTCGCAGAATGATCGCGATCGGTAATTCTTTTCCGAATCCCGCGATCCAAAACAACACGATCCACCATTTCCTCGCTCTGGATTGTGAGAAGGTAGCAGATGTCGCCTTTGACGATCACGAGAGTATCGTGACGCGACTTGTCCCGCTTTCGGAACTGGAAGACCTGGTGCACAATGGTGAAATAACACACGCACTCGCGATCACGGCGATCTATTACGCTCAAAAATATTTAAAAAATGAAGGTCTCATTAACTAAACTTGCTCACGCTCGCTCCGGAGATAAAGGAGACACGGCAAACGTTGGACTCATCGCCCTGAAGGATGAATATTATCCACTGCTCGTCCGCGAGGTTACTGCTGAGGCGGTTAAGAACCACTTCGGCCCGATGGTGAGAGGCGATGTCGAACGGTTTGAACTCCCAAACCTGCACGCCCTGAACTTTCTCCTCCACGGCTCCCTCGGCGGCGGCGGCACGCTCAGTTTAATGACCGACGCCCAGGGGAAAACATTTTCAACTGCTTTGCTGCGAATGGAGATCGAGGTTGGTGATTCGCTCGATGCCTGAACTGCTCATCGAAAATAGCGGAGCGATCTGTATTCTAACGCTCAATCGGCCTGAGAAGCGGAATGCTCTCAACGATGGACTCGTAGCTGAACTGAAGGCTGCCCTGGATCACGCGGATAGCGATGCTGGTCTCAGGGCAGTTGTGATTCGCGGGACGGGAAAAGATTTTTGTTCGGGAGCGGATCTTTCGGCCTTGCAGAAGATCGCGGGAGCCTCGTATGAAGAGAATCTTGAGGACGCAAAGAGCCTCGCGGAACTCTTCGCGATGCCGCGGAAGCTGAAAGTTCCTGTCATCGCAGCCGTTCACGGCAGGGCGCTCGCGGGGGGCTGCGGCTTGGCGACGGCGTGCGATATCGTCCTTTCCACCGAAACTGCAGTTTTCGGATATCCGGAGGTAAAGATCGGATTTGTCCCGGCGATAGTTACCGCCTTCCTGCGAAGGAATGTTTCCGAAAAGCGAGCATTCGAACTCCTGACACGCGGCAACGAATTTACTGCGCAGGAAGCGAATTCTCTTGGGCTTGTAAATCGAATATACGCGGAGGAAGGATTTGACGATGCGGTACTCGAATACGCTTCCGTTTATTCGAAATTGAGTGCCTCGGCGGTGCGGCTAACCAAGGGGCTACTGTATCAAATGGACAACCTTAGTTTCGAAGACTCCATCTCAGTGGCCTCCGAAGTCAACGCCGAAGCCCGCATGACCGAAGACTGTCAGAAGGGAATTGCGAGATTTCTTGATAAGGGTTAAACTGTAGCGTTATATGTCTTGGCTTGTGTTAAGCTGCGGGTAAGTGTCAAAATTAGAAAGAATGAAAGAAGAACTAATAGAAATGGCTGGTGTCGTGATCGACAAAGAGCCAAATGCATTTTTCAAAGTAAAGGTTGGCGATACTGATCATATCGTGCTTGCCACGATCTCCGGCCGCATGCGTCGCAATCGTATCCGTATCCTGACGGGCGACCGCGTTGACGTCGAGCTTTCACCGTACGATCTGACCAAAGGCCGCATCACCTACCGCCACAAGTAGTTACTTTGAAAAGTCTGCATAGAACACGAAACCGATCGAATATGATCATTTCGTGTTTTTTGTGTTTCCTATTTCGTGAATTTCGTGTCTTTCGTGGACAGCTTCTCTTGGGAATTTATCCACGAAACACGAAAGAAGAAATCAAGATCTAAGCCTCAACTATCTCGACCTTTGCCTCGATCAGGTATTTCGGAATCAAAGCCGGGAAATAGGCCATGATCTCCTCGACCTTCGGGCGGCCGCCGGCGAAACCGGTGACAGCCGGGGGACCCGTGAGGATCAGGGGAGCCAACTCCTTCGTGAATCTTTCCACGTCGGCCTTATTCGGTCCGCGGACTCCGAAGCGGAGTTGGACTTCGGGAATGTCTGCCGAGG
>DAIOWA010000380.1:0-3805 GCA_036758705.1 Pyrinomonadaceae bacterium
CGGAAGCCTTTTCAGCTCACAGCCGGACAGAATGCGGGGAATATGACACTCTCGCCGGACGGAAAATTCGTGATCGTGATGGTGAACGAAGCTGGTACGGGTGCAAAAAATACGATCGTTCCGAACTACGTGACCGAATCCGGATATACCGAAGACATCCCGGGCCGGACAAAGGTTGGCGACGTTCAGGGACGCAATCGCATCGCGATAGTCAGCGTCGAAACGGGTAATACAACATGGGTTGACCACGGGCAGCGGCTGGCAGCAGCGGCCGGAGTCGCAGAAAATACTGCCGAGCAGCCTCGCAGGCCCGCGGGCCAAGGATCTGGCCGCGGTCCGGTCGGCCCGTCGCAGCCGCGTGACCGCGAGGTTCAGCTTTCATCGCCGATCTGGTCGGAGGACGGAAAGAATGCGGTTCTGTCCGGTAGATCCGTTGACAACAAGGATCGTTGGATCTTGCTGCTTGACCCAGTTACCGGGAAGACAAAAGTCCTCGCATCGACCAACGACGAAGCCTGGGTCGGCGGGCCGGGCGGATTCTCCCTCGGATGGATGCCGGACAACAAGCGCGTTTACTTTCAATCGGAACGTGACGGCTTCTCGCACCTTTACACCGCTTCGATCGACGGCGGCGAACCGACTCAGTTAACCTCCGGCAAGTTTGAGGTCTCAGATGTTCGCATCTCCGAGGATAAGACGAAATTTTATTTCACCTCGAGCGAAGGCAGCTTTTTCGAACGCAACCTCTACTCAATGTCGCTCAATGGCGGTCCGCGAACCAAGCTGACCACGATGCCGGGCAATAGTCAGGCGACCGTATCGCCGGACGATTCAAAGCTCGCCATTGTGCGTTCGTTCGCCAACAAACCGCCCGAACTCTACATCGCTCCCAATAAAGTCGGCTCAACCGAAGCCGAGATCAAGCAGGTGACGGATTCGCCCACCGCCGAGTGGAAGTCCTACAACTGGATCACACCGCCGATCGTTCCGATCAAAGCCCGCGATGGTGCGACGGTTTACGGACGCCTCTACAAGCCTGCAAACTTCAAGAAAGGCGGTCCGGCAGTGGTCTTTGTACACGGGGCCGGATACCTTCAGAACGTCCACAATTGGTGGAGCACCTATTACCGCGAGTATATGTTTCATCATTTGCTGATGGAAAAAGGCTACGCGGTTTTGGACATCGACTACCGCGGATCGGCTGGCTATGGGCGCGACTGGCGGACGGGAATATACCGCTTTATGGGCGGGAAGGACCTAACCGACCACGTCGATGCGGCACAGTATCTGGTGAACGATCACGGCGTTGATGCCAAGCGGATAGGTATTTATGGCGGTTCATACGGTGGATTCATCACGCTGATGGCGATGTTCACGACGCCCGATGTTTTTGCGGCGGGTGCGGCCTTGCGGCCGGTTACCGATTGGGCCCACTACAACAATGGCTACACGGCAAACATTCTGAATCTGCCGCAAAATGACCAAGAGGCATATCGCAAAAGTTCGCCGATCTATCACGCCGCCGGCCTAAAGGGAGCTCTTTTGATCGCCCACGGAATGGTCGATGTGAATGTCCACTACCAGGACAGCGTTCGGCTTGCTCAAAAGCTGATCGAATTGCGTAAGGAAAACTGGGAATTGGCCGGCTACCCGGTAGAAGACCACGGATTCGTACAGCCGACCAGTTGGGCGGATGAATATAAACGGATCTTTAAGCTATTCGAAAACAATCTTAAGCCCCAGGCTCCCACGAAGGCCAAAAAGTAGTGATTGTGACTGTCGAAAGTCACTGAGATATTGCAAGATAGCAGTTTATGAGAATTCTCGTTACGGGCGGTGCCGGATTTATCGGATCGCATCTTTGCGAACGATTGCTGTCGGCGGGCAATGAGGTCATTTGCCTCGACAATTTCTTCACGGGACGAAAAGCTAACGTTGAGCATTTGCTTGACAATAAATGGTTCGAGTTGGTCCGTCACGACGTAACGGAGCCGATCTTGCTAGAGGTTGACCAGATCTACAACCTGGCCTGCCCGGCGTCGCCGATCCATTACCAGTACAATCCCGTCAAAACCGTGAAGACGAGCGTAATGGGTGCGATCAATATGCTGGGCATGGCGAAACGAGTTAAGGCTCGCATTCTTCAGGCCTCGACCAGCGAAGTCTACGGCGATCCGCTCGTGCATCCGCAGACTGAAGATTACTTTGGCAACGTCAACCCGATCGGCCTGCGAAGCTGCTATGACGAAGGCAAGCGTGTGGCGGAAACGTTGATGATGGACTACCATCGCCAGAACGGGGTTGATACACGCATCGTCCGCATCTTCAACACATACGGCGATCGAATGCTCGAAAACGATGGCCGGGTCGTCTCGAACTTTGTCGTCCAGGCGCTCCGCGGCGAAGAGCTGACCATTTACGGAGACGGCTCGCAGACGCGTTCGTTCTGCTATGTCAGCGATCTCGTCGACGGGATCATTAAGCTGATGAACGCCGAGGGCGATGACCTTCACTTGCCCGTAAACATCGGCAATCCGGGTGAATTCACGATGGGCGAGCTTGCCGCCGAAGTGGGAAAAGCCTCGGGCAAAGACATCAGGATCAAGCATCTGCCGCTGCCTGCCGATGACCCGAAGCAGCGCAAGCCGAATATTGAACGGGCACAGACCCTGCTCGGCTGGGAGCCAAAGGTTTCGCTTGCGGACGGGCTAAGAAAGACCGTAGATTACTTTGTCGCAACGATCGACAGTTCGGCCAATGCCTAGAGAGAATTAGAACAGGATAAACATGATGGATCGATGGCTAGCATAAAAAGGCATCCTCTATATCCTGTCTATCCTGTTTGAATTACCGTTACATAGAGACTTTTATGAAGATCCTTATCACCGGCGGTGCCGGATTCGTAGGCAGCCATCTGGCTGACAAATTTATCGCTCAGGGACACGAGATCACTGTCATCGACGACCTCTCGACTGGACGCTACGCCAACGTCGAGCACCTCGAAGGCAATCCAAATTTTCGCCTGATCATCGACACGGTTCTCAATGCCGAGTTAATGGAAGAGCTGATCCGCGAAACGGATCGCGTCTTCCATATGGCGAGCGCCGTCGGGGTTCGGCTGATAATGGAACAGCCTGTGAAGACGATCGAGACGATATTTCACGGCACCGACGTGGTCCTGCGGTATTGTTCGCGGTACCGTAAACGCGTCCTTATTCCCAGCACTTCGGAAGTCTACGGAAAAGGGGCCTCGATTCCCTTCCGCGAAGAGGATGACCTGCTTACCGGAGCTACGGACAAACATCGATGGGCTTACGCCTGTGCGAAAACGCTCGACGAATTTCTGGCTCTGGCTCACTGGAAGGAGACTCGCCTGCCGGTTGTCGTTGTTCGATTATTCAATACCGTCGGGCCGCGGCAAACTGGTCAGTATGGAATGGTCGTGCCGCGATTCGTGCATTCGGCGATGAAGAATGAGGCGATCACCGTCTTCGGCGACGGAACGCAACAGCGATGTTTCGGACATGTGCTCGACGTGGTCGAAGGCCTGTCGAAGCTGCTCGAATCGCCGCAGTGCTTCGGCCAGGTGATCAACCTCGGCAACGACGAAGAGGTCTCGATACTCGGACTCGCTGAAAAGGCCATCGAGCTTACCGGCAGCAAGAGCGAGATCCGCTATATTCCCTACGAAGAGGCGTATGGCGACGGCTTTGAGGATATGCGCCGACGCGTGCCGGGACTCGATAAAGCCAAGAAACTCATCGGTTACGAGCCAACCCGATCGCTGGAAAATATCATCAATGAT
>DAIOWA010000381.1:0-3800 GCA_036758705.1 Pyrinomonadaceae bacterium
AATGTGTTCGCGAACACCTCTATCCGATACGTTCCCGCCGCCAGATCGGAAAACCGAAATTTTCCCGACGCGTCGGTTAGCGTTTCGCGATCGAAGCGGACACCGACGCTCGAGACTTTAACGCGCGCGCCGGCGACCGCAGAGCCGTGTTCATCCCTGACGCTTCCTCCGACGCTTGCGAGTGACTGAGCGGCCGCGGGCAGACCGATTAACAACAACAGAAAAACCGAACATGCGGTGCGACACAAAGACATTACGATATAGGCCCCTTTATGAGATTATCTTCATAACTGCAATTGAAATTCATTTTCAATAAAGGAGAATATTCGTCTATGTGACGTTTGTCAAAGATTCTTTGCGAGAATCTTTCGCCTGGGCGGCGATGTGCTAGTTCGTGCGATTAGCAGGTTGGGGGGGGGGGCCAGGCTATTGCCCCGTTCGGGTAAGGGTTACTTTAAAACGAGCCCCTCGCTCGGTGTTCTCCGCGGTCAGTTTTCCGTCGTGTTGGGTGACGATCCTGTGCGCGACCGAGAGGCCGAGCCCGGTGCCTTTGTCTTTGGTGGTGAAGAATGGATCGAAGATGCGTTCCTTATCGTCGGCGGCGATCCCAACGCCCGTGTCTTCGATTTCGACCGTCACGGTGTCTCCCGACTCATACGTCCGAAAGACGATTGTGCCCCCGTTTGGCGTTGCATCGAGGGCGTTGATCGCGAGGTTCAACAGCACCTGCACTATTTGCTCGGGGTCGATTTCGATCGGCGACAGTTCCGAGGCCAATTCCTTTTTTATTGAAACGCTGCCCTCCGCGGCCCGCTGATCAACAAGCGTTATCACCGACTCCACAAGTTCGTTGACGCTCGACGGTACCTTGGAGAGTTTCGGCGGTCGGGCGAACCTGAGGAACTCGCTTACAAGCTTATCGATCCGCTCGACCTCGACCTTCGCGATACGCGCAAATTCACGTCGCGGGCTGTCCGCAGGGATTTCGTCCTCGAGAATCTCGACGGCGCCCTTGATCGCCCCCAGCGGATTTCGCACCTCATGGACCACGCCGGAGGCGATCTCCGCAAGCGAGGAAAGTCTTTCCGCCTGTAAAAGCTGCCCGACGGTCTGCCGGAGATCGGCGTACGCGGTCTGAAGCTCCGTGTTGATCCGCTCGGCACGTTCGTGTTCTCGACGTTTCTGATCCCCCAGCCACCCCGTCACCGCCCCGATCACGAAGAACAATGCGATCTCCGCGTACTGATTCAGGGCGTATTCGTAGTTTTGGTGTTGCCAGTGGAGGAGAATATGCGGCAGATACGAGACTGCGGCGAATGCGGCCGCACCAATCCCGCCACGGAGCCCGTACCAAAACGCTGCCAAAATGATCGGGATGTAATAGATCCGTTGGTAGATTTGATGCAGGACGATGCTGTCCACCGGGGTGACATAATGAAGCACCGCGACGAGCACGATCGTCGCGGCGAGCACTATCACCGCGGTCAGCGAACTTCTCTTATTCATCAAGACCGAACTTCTGCATGCGGTAGATCAACGCGCTCCTCGTGATGTTCAGATAGCGGGCGGCCTGCGATTGATTTCCGTTATGAAGTCCCAGGGCGTACGCGATGATCTCGCGCTCCAGTTCTTCGAAAGAGATTCCGTCCGGCGGCAGTTCCATCTTCACACCGCCGAAACTTGTCGCGGGCTTGCGGATATGTTCGGGAACGTCCGCGACCGTCAGGCCGTTCTCATCCGAAAGCACCACCATCCGCTCGATCACGTTTTCGAGCTCGCGTACGTTCCCCGGAAACGAATATTCGGAGAGCGATCTCACCACCTCCGGTTTCATCTTAAGATCCCCAAAACCGTGCCTTTGCTTCGCCCGGCGGAAAAAGTGATTGGCGAGCAGCGGTATGTCGTCCCGCCGCGACCGCAACGGCGGGAGTTTTATCGGCACCACCGCTAGGCGGAAATACAAGTCCTCTCGGAAATTTCCGGAAGCGACCATTTCCTTAAGATCTTGATTGGTGGCCGCGATCACCCGAACGTCGAATTTTCGGGGATCATTTTCACCCAGCCGGACAACCTCGCGCTCCTGCAACACGCGGAGCAGCTTCGGCTGCAGGGGTAGCGGCATCTGGCCGATCTCATCCAAAAACAGCGTTCCTCCTTCAGCCGCCTCGAACTTGCCTTTCGTGTCGCCGGTCGCGCCCGTGAAACTGCCGCGTTTGTAGCCGAAAAGCTCCGCCTCGATCAGCGTTTCGGGGATCGAACCGCAGTTGACCGGGATGAACGGCTTGCGCTTCCGGCGTCCTGAAAAGTGAATGCCTTTAGCGACAAGCTCTTTCCCGGTGCCCGATTCACCCGTGATCAGCACCGTCACGTCCGACCGCGAGACCCTCTCCACCATCTTCATTACGCTCGTCATCGCGGCGGATTCGCCGACGACATTGTCGAGCCGGAACTCGCGCTCGATCAGCTCCCGAAGCTGAAGGTTCTCGTTCCTCGTTTCGCTGAAGCTCAGGGCCCGCTCGATGGTTAGAAGGATCTCATCGCGGTTGAACGGCTTGTTGACGTAATCGAACGCCCCCAGCTTCATCGCGCTGACGGCGGTCTCCACTTCGCCGAACGCCGTGGCGACGATCACGGGGATATCGCCGTTCACAGACTTGATTTTCTCCAAAAGCTCGAGACCGGAAAGCTTCGGCATGCGCAGATCGGTGACGACGCAATCGACCTCGTTCTGTTCGAAGATGGTCAACGCCTCCTGGCCGTCGGCCGCGGGAACGACCTTGTAACCCGCTTCCCCCAGTTGAAATTCCATAACCCGACGGAGGTTTTCGTCGTCATCGACGAGAAGAACTGTATGGCTGTCGTTTTTTTTCACTATTTGGTGTCGGTTTTCCTTTCAACAAGCCAAACCTCGATATTCCGCAGCGTCTCGATCGCACGGGCCGTTTCACCTTCCTGCACCAGCCTCCCGAATTCGAGATATTTTTTCGCGAGTTCGTCGAGCAGCGCCGCGTCCGCCCCGATCTCGGCCGCGAGGCGATTGGCCGTTTCATCCAGCCGAATCGAGTTGCGGTTTTGGAGTGTGCGCGCTGTCGCCACTATCCGGAGCGCCGGGGCGTCGAGTTGACGCTGGAAAGCAACGACCGCTTCCTCAAGGGCCCTTAGCTGCCGTTCCCGCCAGTTCGCCCGCCAGAGGAATACGCCGAACGCGACGGCGACGACAAAATAGAAGACACGGAAAATGAATGCCGTGGGATGGGGCGCAAAGATCTCGGACCATAAGCCGCCCGTGTGTACATCCGCACCGAGTTCGACGTGCATGACCGCATCGACCACCCAGGCGAAAGCCCCCAAGCCGATCCCGAACCAGATTTCTTTGTAACACTTAAGAAACTTCATTTTACTCGCGTCAAGTGTGTCACCTGATCTCAAACGTCAGCGTCGCCCACTTGGATTCGTAGTTGAGCTCTGGATCGTCCAGTCGGGTCATGTTGATGAACCGCACGTACCATTTTCCGGCGCCGTTAAGCTTGAATTTCGCGACGCCCTTCTTGTCGGTGCGAACATCCTGGCCGGTCGCCACTTTCCCATCCGCCTCGCGCCCGGACTGAACGAACTGATTCACCAGCGGCTTTCCGTCTTTCAGGCAAAGTATCTCGATGGTGTCGCCGGACTTCAACTTGTACGGGTTCTGCTGCGGGACGAGCTCGACCGGATACCCGAGAACCGTTTTGAAGCTATCGGTTCGCACATCGCCGGCCTGAAAGATCGCCTTTACGTGCTTGGAATATCTTTCGCGCACT